>JAYWHB010000311.1:0-3880 GCA_043777915.1 Deinococcales bacterium | reverse complement strand
CAGTACCGAATCGCCCCGAGTGATTTGGTGGCGTACTTAGGCGAAGCTCGTTTTATTGAATGGTTTGCGTGGCGCAGCGAATTTCGTGCTTTAATTGGTCTGGGTGGACTTCCCGAAGTTCAAGCCTTGCAAATTGCGAAACAAGCCGTGAAAGAAGTACGTGCCGAAGCACCAACGCCAAGTGCTGGCTTGCCACAACCAAGCCTTGAAGAAATTCGCAAAAAACTAAGGAAAAAGTGAACCAAGTGTCATTATGTGTGATTGACACGATGATTGTTGTTTCAGGAATGATTGGCAAACCAAATGGAAGCGACGCAAAGATTTTATCATTGATTGAAACAGGGCAACTTCGTTTGGTTTTATCTGATGCGGGTTTGCTCGAGTTTGCAGATGTTATATCACGGGATTTTGTAAAGCAGCATTTTCCGTTACCTGCTCGCGTTTTTCGGGTAGGATTGACATTAGGGATGATGGGAATGCTACACCGACCAGAGCGATTTGACTGGACAAGTTTATCCGACCCCAAAGACTGGTGGTTACTTGATTTGGCATTTTCAGCCGAAGCAGATTACATTGTCACTCGAGATAAAAAAGTGCTGGTGGCAGCAAATTCATTGGGGTTTTCGGCTGTGACCCCACCTCAGTTGTTAAAACTCTTAAAGTGATTGACATTTAACTTTGCTAAGTGAGGCTCGAGGCGCTTAAGAAAATCTGCGTAATCTCGAGCCTCTGGCTTTGTCCAAAGCACTTCGGAGAGCGCACAAAGCCTAGGGAATGCCATGCGTTCAACATGGGCTGGATTTGGCATATATTCTGTCCAAAGTTGAGCCTGACTGCCAAGCACACGCTGTCCCTCGAGTGCTGAAAGTTCTTTTGGAATCGGTTCATACGAATAAACCTTCTCGAGCGTGGTGCAACCGCCAATTGCCAATGGCTCGAGGTCTGGGGTCTCGGTCTGGTAATGGTCAAAATAAACATGAGTTCCGGGGGTCATGACCACATCATGCCCTGCCTTCGCCGCAATAATCCCGCCTTCTTCGCCGCGCCAAGACATCACAGTTGCGCCATCTACCAAGCCGCCCTCGAGAATTTCATCCCAACCAATCATCTTGCGCCCTCGAGATTTTAAGAAGGTATTGATTCGCCCGACAAAGTAACTTTGTAGCGCTTCTTCATCCTCGAGATCGTGCCGTCTCATGATGCTTTGTGCTATGGCGCTTTCTTGCCATTCTTTTTTCGGACATTCATCGCCGCCAATGTGAATGTACGGGCTGGGGAAAATGTTCAGAACCTCAGTCAGCACATCCTCGAGAAAACTAAAAGTATGTTCTTCTGGGCTAAAAACACTCTCAAACACGCCCCAATTCGGGGTCACTTCTGGGGTTTGTTTGGTGTTGCCAAATTCTGGGTAGGCTGCCAGTGCTGCGGTGGCATGACCGGGCATTTCGATTTCTGGAACAATCGTGATGTGGCGCTCCAAGGCATACGCCACAAGCTCACACATTTGGGCTTGGCTGTAAAACCCACCGTGCGAAATCCCATCAAAACTTTTGTCGTCCGATAATTCATGCCCAATTCGGGTCTGTTTACGCCATGCCCCAATTTCGGTTAAACGCGGATATTTTTTTATCTCGAGCCGCCAGCCTTGGTCGTCGGTCAGGTGCAAATGTAAGATGTTCATTTTGTGAACGGCGAGTAAATCCAAATATTTTTTAAGCCACTCAAATGGCATAAAATGCCTCGAGACATCCAAATGCGAACCGCGCCAAGCAAAACGCGGCGCATCTTCAATCAAGGTACAACTCGAGCCAGCTTGCAACAGCGTGATGCAGCCATAAAAAAGCCCAGCCAAAGCACTGGCGCTTATTCGTACCCCGTTTGGGCGAATCTCGAGAATGTAGGCTTCTGGGTTAGCTAAATCTGCACTTAGCTCGAGGTGAATACCGTCTGGTGCTGCCTCTGAGATTTGTACAGGTAAACTCAACTTTTTACCCAACTTCTCAGCCTCTAAAAAGGCATCTGTTGTGCAAGTGATAACTTTGATGGTCTCGAGGTGAAACTCGCCTTCTTGTGGTACAACCCGATTTGGAATTGGAAGCATGGGCTTAGAATACCGCATGAATCAAGAGATGCAACTTGGACTCGAGGCTTGGGAACAAGGGGAGGACTTGAGGGCGGTCGAGTATTTCAGACGCAGCGCTGACTTAGCAATACACCTCCTCGAGCGGGCGATTTCGATGCGCTTGTATGGTTTAGCCCTGATTCGAGTCCAGCGCGAAGTTGAAGGGACGTTTGTGCTTGAACGCTCCGACCCGATTCTCGAGCAGTTTGGTATCGCACATTTCGATGAACACAACCTGCCAAGCAGTAGTCTTTGGGCTATGCAACCAAGTTTACTGGCGGTTTTTGCACATCCCGACGATGAAGCCTTCTCGAGCGGCGGCATTTTAAGCCATTACGCCAAACTTGGTGTACGGGTAGAACTTCTTTGTGCCACACGCGGCGAAGCTGGGAAAATTACCGACCCAAATTTAAGTATTTCCGACCTAGGCAAGCACCGTGAACTCGAGTTGCGAAAGGCTTGCAGCATCATGGGAATTGCCGAACCACGTTTTATGGATTACCACGATTCGGGCAGACTCGAGCGGCTGCGAAAAGACGACCCACTTGCCACGATCAACATTGATTACCTCGAGATGGAGCAAAAAATTATTGAAGTCATAAAAGAAACCAAGCCTCAAGTGATTCTGACCTTTGACCCACACGGTGGCTATAATCATCCAGACCACTTGAGTGTTTACCGTGCTACCAGTGCTGCATTTTTCTCGAGTGGGTATTTACCAGAAGCCCCACAGCGCTTATTTTTTACTGTTTTTCCACTCCAGACGATGCGCGAATGGATTAAGCAACCCAGTGGACCAATGACCCCCGGCATGACCCCAGAAGTTTTTGGAGTCAGCAGCGACACGATTGCCGTAAAATTTGACGGGAGTGCCTACACCGAACAAAAACTGGCAGCGCTGGATGCCCACGGCAGTCAGACAGGGCAAAACTCGAGAATGGGGCAACTGCCACCAGACCAAAAAGCTACCATGCTCGAGCGAATCAAGACCGAAACTTTTGCGCTTGGTGGCACTCGAGGGGCGATTGCAAATTACCCGCTAAAAGGCTTTTTTGAAGGCTTAGGGCTTGGGGTAGATTGATTATGCAGTTTGTTGTTCTTGAGACATTTTTTATTACAGAAAGGTACTCAATCTTGATCGTCAAAGCTCCCAAACAAGATTGGAGAATTAAGATTGGTTCATTTATGCAGTTTGAGCTAAATGGGAAACAACGCCGAGTAGAAATTCGTAATGTTGATATTCCTCGTTACCCAGATGGTTCAACTGATCAAATTGCGATTGCTGTCTCTGAACGTGAATTGCGAAAAGCCGAATTGCATTTGATGGTTGGTGTTATCCTGAAACTCGAGAATTGACTACTAAGCCATTTTGCGCTGTCCTCAATGCTTCTTCTCACCTAATCTAAAGTCATGTCTTTTGCCCTCGAGTTTCGAGAACCTATTTTTGGGTAGAATCCAATTCTTGTGTTCTTTTTCCTTATCTCGAGGTACTTATGATAAAAACCCGAATTGCCCCTTCGCCAACTGGCGACCCTCACGTTGGTACAATTTACCAAGCCCTGTTTAATCGTGTTTTTGCCCATCAGAACGGTGGCAAATTTATTCTGCGAATCGAAGACACCGACCGTACTCGTTTTAACCCAGAATCGCAAAAGCGGCTGCTCGAGATGCTTGATTGGGTGGGTTTGCCCGCTGATGAATCGCCCACCGTTGGTGGTCCGGCAGGTTCGTACATTCAAACCGAGCGCGTGGCAAATC
>JAYWHB010000310.1:0-3892 GCA_043777915.1 Deinococcales bacterium | reverse complement strand
TCTTTTTTTGATTCTCGAGGGCGAGGGCGTGAACATCTTCTGAGTTGATGATTAAGCGCCCGTTGATGATTTCGCCGCGTATGCGCTTGGCTTTCACTGGGACACACCCTGCCCTCGAGAATTTACCGATGTATCCGTATTACCTTGCAAAAAAATTTCCATATCAGTTGGATGAATCAAGTAGATTCTCGAGCCAGTCGGCTTGCTTGCCTTGAGGATTCCACGCTTGATTGCTCGAGTAATTGTTAAAGACGAACATCTTCGCATTGTAGCAGCTTCCTTGACTGTCAACATATGTACCATCTTACCTCCTTTACTGACACGTCGTTTATCTGACACATCAGTATCGGTCAAACGTTATCATATCGGTATGTCCTTTGTCTATACTCTCGCCATGCCTTCTATCCGTACCGACAAAACCGTATCTTGGTCTGAGGCTTTGGCGCAACGACGCAAAGCGCTAAAAATGACTCAAGAAGACGTGGCAGCAGCAACAACAGAAGCCGTGTCTCAAGGCACAGTTAGCGATTTAGAAAGAGGGAGAGTTCACCCTTTTAAGCTCGAGACTGGACGAATGATAGCTTTAGCTTCTGCCTTAAAATGGACTTTTTCGGAATTTCAAAGAGCAACAGGATTAAGTTTCGGCAATACTATCGAGCCTCGAGAAGACAAAGCCTCACTTGTTGGATTCCACCTCGTGCCAATTATTGGTGTAGCCGAAGCTGGATTCCCAGAAACTTACCCAGTGCCAAACCGCCTTAAACGTCCGGGGACTCGAGTCTTTCAGGTTCACGGCGAAAGCATGAACGGTGGTAATAAGCCGATTTTGGACGGCGACCATCTTCTTGTAGACATCAATCAAACCGATTTACAGGAAGGCAAGGTTTTTGTGATTGAAATAATCGGCAATGGTCACTGTGTTAAACGTGCCAGAAACCGCAAAGGTGAATGGTGGCTCGAGTCGGACAATACCGAATTTGCAAGCTACGCACCCGAGGAAGCCGTCATTTTTGGGCGGGTTTATTACAAAATGTCAGGAGATGACTTATAGGACAGCTTGCCACTCGAGTTTATTAGCTGGAATCATAGTAAATGGTTCGTTCTTACCAGAGGTGTCTTTGATGATAATTCCAGCATTGTCTTTATAAAAAAAGAACAGATTTTCCAAACTTTCCGTAGGGTCAACTATTTCATTGGGCAATACCAACAACTTTACTTTTGTTCTTGACTGAGATGCAACAAACGCTAATCGCCAACCAAGTTTAGGCAAGTTTGCACGAATCAAAGCACCATAATTAGGTAAACCAGTCATGAGTAAACTCTAGCACAGGCGGTTAGGAATGAACAAAAAACCAATAAGTCATTGGGCTGTAGACGTTCTAAAAATTGGTTTGCAATTACTGGCAGCCAGTGCTGTACCACCAAAAAAAGATGTTGCCAAAATGAACGGTCATCAATTCGAGCAGCACGTTTTTGAGATTTTCAGACTAGCGAAATGGCATCCTCAACAAACCCCAACGTCTGGGGATTCAGGCGCGGATGTACTGGCAACATCACCTAAAGGAATTCGGTACGCGATTGAATGCAAGAACTGGAAAAAGACAATAGGGAATGAGGTAGTACGGTCAATTAACAGTGGTAAGCAAACCTATAAATGCAATAAAGCCGTAATTGTATCAGCAAGAAGCGAATTTACTGAACCCGCTAAGAAACAAGCTAAAGCATTAGGCGTTATTCTCGTTCGATTTGCTGACCTCGAGCAGTGGATTAAAAACCAGTCTTAGCCTCGAGCATTGGTTTATCAACATCTCAAAGGATGGTTAGATTGTTATGTCCAGACGCGGCAAAGGCGAAGGCAGTACACCAGTGCAACGTAAAGACGGGCTTTGGTCTGCTTACGTCACCCTTGGCTACGTGAACGGCAAACCCAAGCGCCAATACGTTTACGCAAAAACCCGCCGTGAATGCTCTGAAAAACTAAAGGGTATCCTTGGTAAATCCTCGAGCGCAGTCTTACCAAATGCCCAAGCGGTTTCGGTGGTCGTTTGGCTCGAGCGCTACTCCACAGAAAAAACCTCTTCTCGAGCCAAAGCTACAATAAAACAGTACAAGTACGCCATTAAACGCTTAGCACCATACCTCGAGCATCTGAACCTTGCTCGAGTCACACCAGCCGCCTGCCGATTCGCTATGCTTCAAATCACGCACACCTCTGGAAGCGTCCAACAGCACACCTTTGATTTTTTGAAAGCAGCACTCGAGGATGCGGTCAAGTTGGGCTTAGTTGACAAAAATCCTTGTTCGGTTCTCGAGCGACCAAAAGCCACAATGCCAAAACCTCGCACGATATTACAACCGGACCAACTCTTAAAAATTCTCGAGGCAAGCCAAGGACACCCACTTGGGAACTTAATCAGGCTTGGTTATTCCTACGGGCTAAGAATCGGCGAGTTACTGGCTTTGCGTTGGTCGGACTGGGAAGAAAAAAAGAATCGTCTAATGATTAGGCACACTATCGAGCATAGGGATAGCGAATTTAATTTAAGACCAGCTAAAAGCGGCTCGAGTGGTGGCATAAAACTTGATGAAACCACAGCGCAGTCCTTGGAGCAACAACGACAAAAAAATTTAACTCGAGCAGCCGAACTTTTACCTATTGGCGGTTGGTTAGAACATGACTTGATATTTCCCTCGAGCGTTGGAACGGCACTCGAGTATCACAATGTTGTCCGAAGCCTCAAGGTTTTATTTGCTCGAGTTGAAATACCTTACACTGGAACTCACGTCATGCGAAGAACCTACATCTCACTCGCCCTACAGCACCTAAATGCTCGAGAAGTGGCTGATGTGGTTAGGCACAAATCTACACGCATGACTTTGGATGTTTACGCGCAAACCTTGCAAAGTTCCAGCGACAAAGCCGCCATGAGCCTTGAGGAGTTACTACACCCTAACTACACCCAGACCAACAATCAAGCACGAAAAGACAAGAGTGATGATGTTGATAAAACAGCGGTGCAGACGGCAAAACGCAACAAGGCAAAACGAGGCAAGTGAACTGTAGAAGGCTTACAAGCGACTGGTCGCAGGTTCAATCCCTGTCCTGCCCACCACGTTAAGGACACAAGTTTAACGGCTTGTGTCCTTTTTTTGTTTAAGTCACGTACAAACTCGGTTTACATCTGCACTAAAATTCAAATAACTTGCCCTTCGGCAGCCCGAAAAAGCCTGTCATTGAGCGCCCTACCTAAGCCAATGTTCTCAAACTTGTGTGACAAAATATGGGTACAACCTGCTTGGTCAAGCCAGCGCATCCCCGCAAATAATTTGGATGCCACACTCGAGAAATCCGTGCCTAAATCAAAACGAGTCGCTTGAATACCTGTTAGCATCTCAAGACTTGGAGTTGGCAGTAACAAACCCAGTTTTTGGTGTTGATACATTTTTGCCGTCTCGAGCAGAGAAGCCGTATTCCCCAGTAGCAATAACTTGGCTTTAGGGCTGTAATGCTTGAGTAACATGCCCGGTGCAGGTTGAATAGCACTTTCCTCCAGAATCGCTTCGTTGGGCAGTAGCACCTCACCAATCAAGGCTTCTATGTCCTCGAGTGAGACTCCACCTGGACGCAGTAAGGTTGGCACTCCAAGCAGACTCAGCACCGTGCTTTCTACTCCAATACGTGACTTTCCGCCATCAAGAACAGCATCTATCCGCCCGTTCAAATCCTCGAGAACCATAGCGGCATCGGTCGGCGAAGGACGCGAAAATAAATTAGCACTCGGCGCAGCAATCGGCACGCCACAAGCGGCAATCAGGGCTTGTGCCACAGCATGGGCTGGAACTCGAGCCGCCACGCTACTGCCGCCAGCCGTGACTTCAAACGGCACAATTT
>JAYWHB010000309.1:0-3899 GCA_043777915.1 Deinococcales bacterium | reverse complement strand
CCTCGAGTTTGGCAAGGGCTTGCACCCCTTCAAGCACATCTTCAAGACTGCTGTCGGCACTGTCGGCATCATCCTCGAGAATTACTCGGGGGGCTTTTGGCAATAACAACCGCGCTTTTAATTCAATCACCCCAGACAAATGAGGCAATGCCTCGGAAGCCAGTTCAAGCGCCTCATCGGGCGGTAAAACCGCCTTGACTTGGGTGTAACGCAGCAGCACGGCTCGAGTCAAGTCGAGCAGAGGCACGGCACTGGGCAGAATATGTTCGGAACGCAGGGCGGCAGCAAGCTCGGGCAGTGTGCCTTCAAAACCAGCAAAACGCGCCACAAAGGTTGTTTCAAAAATCATGGGTTGCGGCTGTCCAAACCAAGCAGACCTATGGCTTCACGTACTTCCGACATGGTTTCTTGGGCAATCGCACGACAATAATCCGCCCCAGACACCAGTGCATCGGTCACTTCAGACGGGTGTTGACGCAAATAATCAGCTTTGGCTTGAATCGGTTCTAGGGTTGCCCAAATCCCTTCCATCAAAAGTTTTTTGCAGTCCACACAACCAATCCCAGCCCTGCGGCATTCGGTGTCTACCATTTCGATGCTTTCCAAACTCGAGAAGAGCTTATGGTAAGCAAAAATCACACAAACTTCTGGGTTGCCGGGGTCGTTGCGTCGCACCCGTTGTGGGTCGGTTGGGGCAACTCGGATATTCTGCCAAATCGTCTCTTTTGGCTCGAGAACCCCAATTGTGTTGTTTTTGGACTTACTCATTTTACCCGCGCCATCTAAACCCGGAACTCGAGCCGCATTCTGGTCAATACTGGCTTTTGGTTCTGGAAAAATCGGCTTGTCTTCGGCTGCAAAACGGTAATTAAAACGGCGGGCAATTTCTCGAGTCAGTTCGATGTGCTGAATTTGATCCTCACCAACTGGCACGGTATCGGCTTTATACAAGAGAATATCGGCGGCTTGCAGCACTGGATACATCAGTAAGCCCGACAAAATACTGTGCTGTTCGGATTTGTCCTTAAATTGGGTCATTCGCTCGAGGTCGCCCAAAGGGGTTTGGGTGGTAAAAACCCAACCGAGTTCAACATGTTCACGCACATGCGACTGGGCAAACAGGGTAATTTTATTCGGGTCAAGCCCAGCCGCCATATTTGCTAGGGCTGCCTCGAAGGTTAAACGCCCTAAATTGACCGCATCATGTGGAATGGTGATGGCATGATAATCCACAATGCAAAAAATCGCTTCTTTACCAATCTGCTCACCAATCTTTACCCAATTGCGAATTGCCCCAAGGTAATTGCCAATGTGAATCTCGCCAGTTGGTTGAATGCCACTAAAAACCCGTTTCATGCTAAGCAGAATATACCTTATTCGCCAAGTAGATTGGCGAGGCGTTTCATGCCTTGGTCTATTTCTTCAAAAGTGAGCGCACAAAATGGCAAGCGCAAGAAGTCGTTACCATCTTCTGGATTGACAAAAAAACCTCGTCCGTCGGTCAATGCAAGTCCCGCACTTGCGGCTCTGGCTAAAACATCACTGATGCTCGAGCCGCTTGGTAAACGAATGGATAAGAAAAACCCACCCTCGGGTTCATAAAAATCGGTCAGACCATTGGCTCTAAGTGCCGTTGCCATTCGTTCTAAACGTGGGGCATATAAGGCACGTAAACGCTCGAGTTGTGGTTCTAAATGACCGCGCCTAAGAAATTCAAAAACCGTGGCTTGCCCGAGAAACGCTCCAGAAATATAGGTGTCGTTGGCGGCTTTGGCAAGTTTTGCCAGCCAGAGTTTATCGCCAACCAATGTCCCAACCCGCACGCCGGGTGAAATTTGTTTGGTGTACGAACTCATCTGCATGACTCGAGTCGGATTCAACTCAAATAAACTGGGGATATTGATGCCCTTGTAGCGCAAGGGGCGGTACGGCGCATCCTCGAGAATCATAAAATCATGGGTTTGGGCTAAATCCAAGACCACTTGGCGTTTAGTTAGACTCATGGTTGCCCCACTAGGGTTTTGAAAATCGGCAATTAAATACACCAGACTTGGTTTGTGGGTTTCCACAGCTTTTTTGAAGGCTTCAAGGTTCACCCCGTCATTCTCGAGCGGGACGGAAACAATGTTCACCCCGTGGCGTTTTAAGAGCGTGAGGGTACGGTCATAGGTTGGCGATTCCACCAGTACGGTTGCACCCGTGGGCAGAATCAAGCCCAGTAAATCCACAAACGATAAACTGCCATTGCCAATCAGCACTTGGTCGGGGCTGACCCCGTTCTGAACGGCTAAAAGTTCACGGAGCGGTGTAAAACCATAGCCCGTGCCGTAACGCATTGCCTCGAGTGACAGTTTTGGGTCTTGCATCACGGCGGCAGCGCATTGGCGCACCAATTCGAGCGGGTAGGATTCATCGGCGGGAACACCACGGGTTAGTTGAATCGTTTGCATACAATTAGAATGCTAACATCTGCACCTGAGAATCGTTCAGGGTGTGACATAGACAGCCCTGTGTTTGGCTGACATAGACAGCCTGTGTTCGGCTGACATAGACAGCTTTTTTTTAAGGTAAGCTGAGTCTATGGAATATCGCTTATTGGGTCGTACAGGTTTTAACATTTCAACCATCAGCTTTGGCGCTTGGGCAATTGGTGGAACTTGGGGTGAAGTGCGTGACGAGGACAGCCTTGGGGCGCTCCACAAAGCCCTTGATTTAGGGGTCAATTTTATTGACACCGCCGATGTTTACGGCGATGGGCGCTCGGAGCGTTTAATTGCCAAGTTGCGTTCCGAACGCTCTGAGCCATTTTTTGTTGCCACCAAAGCAGGGCGCAGACTGCCTAAGCAAACTGTAGACGGCTACAGCAAAGAAAACCTACACGCTTGGGTCAAAGACAGTTTAGACAACCTAAAACTCGAGACCATAGATTTACTACAACTGCACTGCCCACCAACCGATGTATACCGCTCAGACACAGTTTTTGGCATTCTCGAGGAGATGAAAAAAGACGGTATGATTCGCCATTACGGAATTTCGGTAGAAACCGTCGAAGAAGCCATGTTGGGCATTCAGTATTCTGGGGTGCAGAGCGTACAAATTATCTTTAATATGTTTCGGCTTAAACCTACGGATGCCTTTTTCGCGGCGGCTGCCGAAAAACAAGTTGGGATTTTGGCTCGAGTGCCGCTTGCCAGTGGTTTATTAACCGGAAAAATGAGCGCTGGCTCGAGTTTTGCCTCCGATGACCACCGAGCCTTTAACCGTAACGGCGAAGCCTTTGACAAAGGCGAGACATTTTCTGGTGTACCGTACAATGTTGGACTCGAGGCAGTTGAGCGCCTTCGTCCGCTTGTGCCGAATGGCTCGAGCCTAACCCAGTTTGCCTTGCGTTGGATTGGGATGTTCCCACAAGTCACCTGTTGTATTCCGGGCGCAAAAAATGCAGGGCAAGCCGAACAGAACTTTGCCGCCGCCGATTTAGCAGCCCTAACCCCAAGCACCATGCAAGCGGTTCAAAGTATTTATGATGACTTGATTCGTGAACATGTTCATGGCAATTGGTAGGCTCAACAAAGAATGGGCTATCTAACAATCTTTAAAAAACCACACACAAAAGCGTTTTATTGGGTAGAATGAGGGTCATGAAGGCAATTGTGCAAGCTGAACTTCTCGCCATTCTCGAGCAAATGCCCGAAGAAGCCAATTGGCATGATTTTAAGCGAGCTATCCAAACCTTTGAACGTATTGATGAGGGCGTACTAGACCTCGAGAATCAACGGGTTTGGAACACCGAAAAACTGCGTAATCATTTCCGAAAGAAGACTTTTTCATGACCCAAGAAGCCGACATTCCAATTATTCCAAGCGAACGTGTTTCATTGCGGATTGAATGGGCAGACC
>JAYWHB010000308.1:0-11054 GCA_043777915.1 Deinococcales bacterium | reverse complement strand
ACCCTCAAGCCGCCCAGCCGTGCAACCTAGCACCTCTAGCAAAGTCGTTGCACCTGTCAGCGCACCACTTAAAACCACTGGTACATATGCTCGAGCCGATTTCTTACGCAATTACCGTGTTGCCGCAGGTTCATACACCAACCTCGAACGCGCCAAAAAAGCAGTTGCACAACTCAGGTCACGCGGACTACCCGCCCAAACCTTTCCTAGTGGAAATACGCATGTGGTTGTGGTTGGACCTTATGCTCGAGAAGCCTCGGCTAGAACTGCTTTTACCAAAGTCAAACAGGTTTTCCCAGATGCTATTTTGTACCGTCCAGATGGAACAAAAGAAGCCTCGGCTCGAGTCAGTACCACGCCTAAACCTGTCACCACACCGCAAAGTGGAGGAAATGGGCAACCAGCCACCCTCGATTCGGCATACCTACAAGTTGGCGCGTTCAAAGATATTAAAGGAGCAACCGCCTTACTGACCAAGCTCAAAAATGCTGGTTTTGCACCTTTTACAAAAAGCATCAGTGGCTTATTACGTGTTCTGGTCGGACCACTACAAGCTGGTCAAATCCAGACCATTCGCACCGACCTCAAAAACCAAGGCTTTGAAGCCTTCCAAGTCAACTTATGAGCCAAAAACCCCCCTTAAGTATTCCTAACGCCACTATCTCGAGATTGGTGATTTACTTGCGTATCCTCACCACTTTAGAACGAGAAGGTACGAATCGCACCTCGAGCGAGCTACTTGCCGAACAAGCCCAAGTCTCGGCTTTTCAAGTCCGTAAAGACCTTGCTTACTTTGGACGTTTCGGCACAAGAGGTATGGGATACACGGTACTGACCCTACGCCGAGAATTACAACGTATTTTAGGCTTAAATCGGCGTTGGAATTGCGTGATTATCGGTATGGGAAGGTTAGGACAAGCCCTCGCGGATTACCCTGGATACATGGAGTCAAATCTGTATGAATTCGAGCTAAAAGGATTATTTGACATAGACCCCCATAAGGTGGGGATGCAATTACGTGGTATTACTGTGCAGCATATCAATGACCTCGAGAACTGCGTTAAAATGCACAACGTAGACATGGCATTCATCACCGTACCAGTCGAAAAAGCCCAAGATGCTGCCGATGCACTCACCAAAGCCGGAGTTCGTGGTATTCTCAATTTCGCACCGACTGTACTCGAGGTTTCCGAAGAAATAGCCGTCGAGCAAGTGGATTTTATGGCAGGAATGAAGCGATTGGCATTTTACATCCTAAACCCGCACCTCAAAGCCCTCAAGGAGGACGAAGAATGAAAGCAAAGTTTCTAGCATTATTGGCAGCAACCGCCGTAGCAATGGCAGGGTGTTCAACTTGGCAAATCGGTTTCTTGCCCATCGCAGCGATTAAGGCACAAATCTCAACCCTCGATTTTGAAGGTTCAGTCACAAGGGCAACAGGTGCATACTCAATCACGAGTATCGCCCAAACCATCACCTTCCAAGCTGCTTCTGGTTCGATGGGCGCAGTCATCACGGGCTTTGAAGCCAAATTTGAGGATCAGAGTGGCAATAGTATTGGCGCAACCGCAGTTGCCCAAACGCTTAATCAGAGTGTAGCCCCAGGCAAAACTTGTGATGCAACCACTGGTGTTTGTAAATTTGAATTGGGCAAAATTTCTGATAAAGCCACTGCTAATTTACTTTCCCAACAAGCCTCTTTGCTGTTTTTACAAGCTGCTGCCAACCAAGGTGTCATCCCAAGTGGCTGGCGCGCCCGAATCACTTTCTTTGGTATAAATACCAACGGCGTTGCTTTTAGTTGGGAAGAAGTCCAAGCCATCGTTTGTGGCAAATGCAGTATTAACTAAGGAGAACTATGAAGCCAACCCTCATTTTATCCGTACTTGGCTTAGCCGCAATTGTGGCTTGTCAAGCTCCGCCCATCCCAGCCGCCGCACCTAGCATTTCGTTTGTTAGTTTTCGCAATGCCGTCAGTAACATTGTGATTCCAGCCAGCAGCAATTTTGTCCCAGCTAATTTTGTGGCTGAACTTACCTCGAGTGACCGCAATAAAGTAACCGATGTGCAGTGTTTTAATGGTGCAACTGCTGTAACCACGGGTGCAGCCTACCGCACAACCTGTTCATATACGGCTGTTGTGGGTTCGCCGGAACTCCGAGCTACTGCCACTAACAGTTCAAATTTGCAAGGTACAACCACTAAAACCGTCACTGTTGATAATACCCCGCCTGTTGCTACTGGCTTACAGGTTGGTGGCACAACGTTTGACCCAAGCACAGGCAATTCATTTGCGACAACCATTACTCTAGGGGCAAGTGCCTTATTGCGTGTCACCAGTGCTGGTTCGGATATTTTAGCTACTTTTATTGAACGCGATGGCAAACAAATTGTCTCGAGTTCTGGAAATTCAGCTCAGTTTGAGCTTTTAGCCCAAGACTCCACTCCTTTTAGTGTGGCTTTTGGTGTTGTGGATACTGCTGGTAATGTTGCTCGTTACACTGTTTTGGTTTCGGTTACTAAGATTACGGGCGATGGTACTCCGCCTGTTGTTAGCGTTGCCAGTCCTGTTGCTGGTGCGGTGGTTAGTGGCAATTTAATTGTTACGGTCAACGCCAGTGATGCTGGTGGAATTGATAAAGTTACCTTAATTGCCAATAACAACCCTGTGACAACTGCCAGCCCACAACCGGGTTCGCCTAGTGTTTCGTTTGCGTTGGACACATTGCAATTTGAAAATGGCGCACTCGAATTGAAAGCAGTTGCAGTAGATAAGAGTGGTTTAAGTACAACCTCTAACGCTGTTTTAACCACGGTTAATAACATTCAAGGTCCTGTACTCTCTATTGCTGCGCCAACCAATAACAGTGCCGTCAATGGTATTGTGCCAGTCTCAGTCAATATTCGTAAGCGTGCTAGTGCTTTTACTTATGCAACAGCCGTAGAATGTGCAGCTGCAACCTTAGCCGCCAATTGTGGACAAGTTAAAGTAGATTTGATTGACTACCGTGGAACAATTGTCCAAACCAAATTTGTAATAACTCCTGCTTCGCCGACCCCCGGAGATACCAAGTTGTTTGAGACCTCTGGATTTGACCTGAGTGCGATTCCAAATGATTTCTATACAATCACAGCCAGTGCTTATGTCGTGGTTGCTACCACCACTGCTGCAACAGCTTTATCTGAATCAATTGTAATTCGTAATCAAAACGCTAGCCAACAGCCACCTGCAATCATTATTCAGAATCCAATTCGTGTGAATGAATTACAAACCATTTTGCCTGTCTTTAGACAACCATTTGGTTTTGTTGTGGCTGAGCTTTCTGATAACTCTGGTTTAGATTCTGTTGAATTACGAGCGACTTGTGACTCCTGTGCTAGTGGAAGTGGTCCGGTCAACGCCCTAGAGCAATACCAGAAACTAACTGGCACGGCTGCTAAAGTTGCTTTGAAGTTCGACGCTGATGGCACTCCATTTTTGCCAAATGGGGATTATACTTTGCGTATTGTTGCACAGGATACAGATAAGAACCGTAACATTCAGGAAGTGAAAGTCACGATTGCTCGAGACCCTAATTACATCAAACTGAATTATAATGTGGTTGCAGGATTACCAACCACAGATTTTAGACCTGGTTCTGGTAGTTGTACTGTGACTGGTTTAGACGCTACAAAGCAATATCGAGTGGCTTCTTGGTTCATTAACCCAAGTAACGGTTACAGTTTCCGTGATGATTCTATTACCCAACAAACAAGCGTTGGTGTTGGCACCGCATTCAATGCAATTGGTAACTGGTTCTGCTTTAGTCAAGTCACCAATGTCACAGATGCTCGAGTTGATTGGGTTGAAGGCAGTTTCTCGGTTGTTAAACCATAGTAATCACAGTCTCAGTCAAGCCCTCGAGAGAATTCTCTCGAGGGCTATTTCTTTGTTATGCTTACCCCCATGAATATCCTTGCAATCTTCGCCCACCCCGATGATGAAATTAGCTGCCTCGGCACACTGGCAAAACACGCGGCTCGAGGCGACACAGTTAAACTGGTCTGGACAACGTTTGGAGAACTCGCTTCACAGTTTGGCGATGCTCCTGCCGATGAAGTTCGCAAGACTCGAGAAGCACATGGGCGTTTTGTAGCGCAAACAATCGGTGCAAGTTACCAGTTTTTTGACATGGGTGATTCTAAAATGCTCGGTTCTCGAGAAGAAGCGCTTATCTTAGCGCGGCTGTATGCAGAATTTAAGCCAGACGTGGTGATTTCTTGGGATGATTTTAACCGTCATCCAGACCACCGCAGCACCGCTAAAATTGTCTTTGATGCCTTGACTTTTGCTCGAATTCCTAAAATCCTCAATGAAGGGCGCGAAACCAAACTCGAGCCGCACCGTCAGGCGGTTTCGTTTTATCAGTATGTAAGTGTGGAGTCTAACCGCCCTGTGGTGCATGTGGATATTACCAGCACTTTTGATGTTGCGCTTAAAATCCGTGATTACTACGCCGAATTTTATAAGTGGGCATGGAGCAGTGACGATTTCACAGCAACTCGAGCCGCTTGGGGTTTATCAGCAGGGGTCAAATACGCCGAGCGGTTTACAATTCAGCGCTCAGTCCATCCTCCACTCGAGTTTTTGGTTTGAATGATTAAGCTAGAAAAAGTCTCTAAGTTGTTTGGCGATACGCTGGCGGTGGATAATTTATCGCTCGAGATTCCAGGCGGACAATTGTGTGTGCTGATTGGCTCGAGTGGTTGTGGCAAAACCACAACCTTAAAGATGATCAACCGCCTGATTGAACCGTCGTCTGGAACTATTTTTATTGATGGTCTGGACTCGAGTACCTTAAAACCTTTTGAGTTACGGCGACGCATGGGTTATGCGATTCAGAGTGTCGGTTTATTGCCGCATTTGACGGTTGGGCAGAATGTGGCGGTTGTGCCGAATTTACTAAACTGGGATAAAGCCAGAATTTCGGCTCGAGTGAGCGAATTACTTGATTTGGTGGGTTTGGCGCATCTCGAGAAGGTCTTTCCGAAGTCACTTTCTGGTGGGCAAGCGCAACGCATTGGCGTGGCTCGAGCCTTGGCAGCCGACCCACCAATGCTCTTGATGGATGAACCTTTTGGGGCAGTTGACCCGCTTACACGGCGGCGCTTACAAAATGAATTCTTAGAGCTACAACGCCGTTTGCAAAAAACTGTGGTTTTGGTGACGCATGACATGCCCGAAGCCCTGAAATTGGCTGACCGAATTGTCTTGCTGCGTGATGGGCGAATTGAACAAGATGGTACACCGATGCAGTTTCTCGAGTCGCCCGCTTCGGAGTTTGTTCGGGATTTTATGGGGGATAAAGAAGGCGAAAGGCAAAAGGCAAAGCGACCCAAGCCCGAAGGTGCTGCTTTAGGGGTCAAGAAGGGCGAAAGGTAAAAAGATGAAAGGCGAAGGGCAAAAGGCAAAAGGCGAAAGGCAAAGGGCGAAGGGTAAAAAATCTTTCCTTCCTCCTTCCTCTTTCTTGTTCGCAAGACAGCACCTTGCGGGTTACTCGCGCTTCCTCTTTCCTTTTTCCTCTAAAATCTTTGCACTGTTTTTCTTTGGCTTGGTTTTGGTGGCTTTGTTTGCCATGCAACCACTCTGGGAGGTGGGGCTGCGGGCGTTGTATCCGCTCGAGACCAAGGTGCTGCACGAAACACCATTGTTGCAATTGGTGTTGGTGCATTTGGCGTTGCTGCTGACTTCAAGTGCAATTAGTGGACTGCTTGGCGTGGGTTTAGGGGCTTTGGTGACTCGAGGGGCTTGGCGAGAATTTTTACCTTTGGTTTTGGCGCTCTCGAGTTTGGCGCAGGTTTTTCCTCCTGTGGCGGTTTTGGCACTGACTTATCCAGCCCTTGGTTTTGGTTTTGCACCAACCATTTTGGCGTTGGCGCTTTACGGTTTGCTGCCGATTATCTCGGGGACGATTGCTGGTTTAGAGAATGTTGAAAGTAGTGTTCTCGAGGTAGCTACAGGTTTAGGTATGTCTGAACCGCAGTTGTTTTGGCGGGTGGCGTTGCCTTTGGCGTTGCCGAGTGTACTGGGTGGGGTACGAACCAGTGTGGTGATTAACGTCGGTACGGCAGCGATTGGCGCAGCCATTGGCGCTGGAGGCTTGGGTTTACCGATTTTTGCGGGCTTGGAATCTCAGAATTTTGCTTTGGTTCTACAGGGCGCAGTGCCGGTCATGCTCTTGGCACTGTGGTTAGACGCAGCTCTTAATTTTGAATAAAAGCTGTCTTGTACAGTATTTTTATAAAACCACCAAAACGTCACATGGGTGTCAATTCCCGTGTGACGGTCGTGTGACGCTCGAGTTGTACAGTGATGGTGTTCAAGCGAAAGACCTCTCGGATTTAATCAAACATAGGAAGTGAACCATGATGATGCCAGCCTTTGAAGAAAAAAATACGCTTTTCGGTAGTATCGAACAAGACGATGCACTGGATTTACGCGGCGCAGATTTGGATTTCTTTGGACGCAACTTTATCGCCTTAGAAGGTCGCTTGTGGGCTTTTAATCAAGAAACGGGCGAAGCTCGGGGTTTGGTTGTGGTCGAAGCCAGTGGTCGTCCGAGTGTGGTCTCTTCTGAAGTTTTGCTGCGTTTGCACGGTAAGCATTTTACCTTGTCTACAATTTTGGTACGCGATGGCGACAGGGCTGGCGAATTGGTGATTCGTTTTTTTGCTCACAGCCGCCACAACCGCTCGATACCACAAGCCTAAATTTACCTTCTTGTTAAGCGCGACCTCGCGCATTTCTCCCACATAGGAGCATCGGTCCCTCCCAACCGATGCTCCACTTTCTTTTGCCCCGAGGCGGCTGATGTATGCTCTACGGTATGTCTGAGTTACCGATAGAACTTCCAGTAAAATTACAAAGCGCCTTAAAAATGCTTGCCAGCGTACCCAAGAACATTAAAATCGAGTTGCTGCTTGATTTCGCTAAGCGAATGCCAGTCCTGCCTGAAGGGATGAAAGCCAATCTCGAGCAAGTTCATGAATGCACCACACCGTTTTTTGTTCACGCCGAACTCGAGTCTGGCTTGGTTCATCTGTGGTTTGATGCCCCCGAAGAAGCCCCAACGGTACGGGCTTTTGCAGGTTTGCTGTCTGATGGTTTGGAGGGCGAAAGTGTTGCCCATGTGTTGGCTGTACCTGAGGATTTCTACCGCCTTGGTAAACTCGAGGAAATTATCACGCCTTTGCGGTTACGGGGCTTACAAGCGGTCTTACGGCGCATTAAACGCCAAGTGCTGGAAGCCCAAACCTAGAAATAAAAACGTGGGTCTCGAGACCCACGTTTTTATTTTGGTTATTTACTTAGCGCACGTTGGGTACGGCACAGGCAAAGCCCGAGTTT
Source organism: Deinococcales bacterium (assembly GCA_043777915.1). Lineage (GTDB taxonomy): Bacteria > Deinococcota > Deinococci > Deinococcales > JAAFIG01 > JAAFIG01. The sequence goes on along the minus strand of JAYWHB010000308.1, from coordinate 3,667 downwards.
GTGTCACGGCAATGCGGCAACCGGGGTAACTGTAAAAGGTATTGATCATCCGTGATTCGTTATCGAGTAACCACCGGCGCATTTCTTTTTCGGGGACGTTGTTCATCAGCCATGCCTTGGCAATTCGCCCTTCGCCGATTTGTAGGCTATTGGCATAATAACCAAGCGCTCCGCTTTTTTGACCGCTGATGTCGTTTTGTTCAACCGCTCGCAAATAATCGTAATAATGAAACAAAATGGTGGTACGAATCCGTTTTGGGTATTGAACCGTCGAATCGGCTAAACGAATCCCATCCCACGTTAATACATTGGTTAAAAACGGTGAACGGGTGTTGTCTAAACCAACCAAGAAAGATAATGGTGTGCCGAACATTGCAATTTCGGCTTTGCCGTCGTTGTCTAAATCCTCGATTTGGGTAATCCCACTGCCTTGACCGTCCACGATACCAAGGTTACGCAAGCCGCCCTCGAGCGTGAAAAAGTAATCTGTCCAAGTCTTGCCCGCGTTCTTTGCCCGCAACCACAATTCGCTGCTGCCCTGCCCAGTCAGTTCGACCAAGTACGCCTCGAAGTCCACCGCCGAGATTGAACGTTTGGTCTGACCATCTTTGATAATCCTAAAAAGGCTATTGCCCTTGATCTTCGGGTCAGCATCCACCCGAAGCCCGTGGTCGCCCCAAGGGGTGGGAATAAACTGCACTGTGCCGTAAGCCGCTCCCAGCAAGCCAGCAATGAGCGCTAATGCGAGTAATGTCTTCTTCATCTGCCCCTATTATGCACATTTTGTGGCTACAACGTCAAATGCTTTTAGCCTATGGTCAGATTTATAAAAAACGGGTAAAATAAAAAATGTGACAAAAGCAGAGAATCATTCGTTATACACACCTTTTTGGCGTTGGTACATCGAGAACAGTTTGCGTGGACAATTCTCGAGTGTGCGGTTGTTGAACCTTGCCAATCCCATAAAAGCCCGTCCGATGCTCTGGCATGGGACACATATTTCCTTTTGGGACGGGTATTTGGGGCTGCAATTGGCACAGCATTTGAAGCTCGAGTACCGGGTGATGATGCTTGAAGACAACCTCGAAAAGTATAATTTTTTAAGATTTGCGGGGGCGTTTGGAGTGACTCGAGGCAGTCCGCGTGGCGCACTTGAAAGTTTGCGTTACGCGGCTGCCGAATTGCAAAAAACACCACCTCGAGCCATATTGATGTTCCCAAGCGGTGAAATTGGCAGTCCGCACATCCGCCCAATCCCTTTTGAAGCGGGGGTGGCAGCCCTAGCCAACCTTGCTGCCAAAGAACAAGATATGGTGGTTTCGGCACTGGCGATTCGGCTCGAGTATGGCACAGAAGCCAAACCCGTGGCATATTTGCGGCTCGGCGCAGCGCGAATCGTACAGGTCGGCGAAAAAACCAGTCAATTGACTGCTCTATTACAAGATGACCTTGAACGAGAAGCCAACGCGCTTCATCAGGATTTACTTGAAAATAACCTTGGTGCTTATGAAGTGATTCTACGTGGCGGCTCAAGTATCCCTGAAATTTGGGATGGATTTAGGCGCAGGGTCGGTTTGAATCCATTTATTTGATTTGGGTCGGTGCATATTTTTGTCTAAAGCCTACTCGAGGTCAACGAGGTCATCAGGTGACACTGCTGGGTAAGTTGTGGAATCAAATGGTGAGCAAGGAACGGATTTTAGTTGAGCATGTGTTGTGTAAGCTCGAGAAATTCAAGATTCTTGCTGGAACGTATCGAGCCAACAATAGTTGCTATGACGATTGCTTTACGGTCGTGGCTGGGTTGGTGAACTTTAAGAGCATGGGTAAACTTGCGTGGTGATGATTTATTAAAGTACAATTAGTAGGATTTGAAAAAGCATTGATTTTTTGATAGTTATTCCGCCGAAGGTCTTGTTTATCATGGAAAAACGCCACGCTAAACAACTGCGTGGTATCTTCCCGAAGTTTGAGGCTCGAGTAATTGCCTAGGTATTCCAGACAATTACGAATTCATGCAGCCCGAGTTAATCATCATTCTCGACTTAAAAGTCCTGCCGTTTCTTACGGCACACGAATAAGGTTCGCGCCAAGCAACACCGAAACGGGAATGGGTTTATCCTCGAGTGCCGCATCATTGCCAAGTTCGCCATTCAGGTCCGCCCCCCAAGAAAGCATTGTGCCATCGGTTTTGAGCGCCAAAGAATGACGGTTGCCCGCAGCAATCACCACAATACCTTCGGCGACAGCAACAGGTTTAGGAGTAGGTTGAGCAGCCAAAGCTGCATCGTTGCCAAGTTGCCCATCCGAATCACTGCCCCAAGCCAGCATTGTGCCATCAGATTTTAATGCCAATGAATGTCCGCGCCCAACTGCCATAGAGATAATTCCACTCGAGCCTCTGACCACAACTGGGGTGGGCTGGTTGGTTAGGGCAGGGTCGTTGCCCAATTGCCCATTTTCGTCCGAACCCCACGCCAGCAACGTCCCATCGGATTTGAGCGCCAGCGAATGCGAAGCCCCAGCCGCAATCGCAATGATACCTGTGGCATCAACCACAGGTTCGGCGGTGCGTTTATTGACCAAAGCCGCATCGTTACCAAGTTGCCCTCTGGAATCATTGCCCCAAGCCAAAACCGTGCCATCGGATTTTAATGCCAGCGAATGCGTACCACCCGCCGCAATCGCCACAACGTTATTAACCCCAGCCACCAGAACGGGAATGGGTTGCTCGAGTAGCACAGGGTCATCGCCCAGTTGACCATCGGCATCATTGCCCCAAGCATAAACTGTGCCATTGGATTTTAAGGCTAAGTTATGGTCTTGCCCAGCAGAAATGGCAATGACATTGGTTAAACCACTGACCGCCACTGGTTTGGGTTTTTCCTCGAGCGCCACATCGTTGCCCAGTTGCCCCGCAAAATCTGCGCCCCAAGCATAAACAATACCATCGGACTTTAATGCCAACGAATGCCTACCGCCAGCCGCCACAGCCACAACATTACTGATTGGATTGACCGCCACAGGCGTGGCTTTTGCCTCGAGTGCCACGTCGTTTCCCAGTTGCCCATTGGCATCCCAGCCCCACGACAACATCGTGCCATCGGATTTTAAGGCAAGTGTGTGTGTGCTACCAGCAGAAATACTGGTTTGTCGTGGATTGACACTGATGTACACAGTTTGTTGCCGTTTCTCAGCTTCAACACTTCGGGCTGTAATTCGCACCACCCCACCTGCTGTATTGGTCGGCGCGGTGTACAAAACACTGTTCCCCGCCCCACTCGAGAGCGACCCAAACCCACTCGGCTCGAGACTCCAAATTACGGCTGGGTTAAAATCGCCAGTGCCAAAAACATTGGCTTGCAACTGGCTCGAGCCTAATTCACGCAGCGCCACTTGCGAGGTAGTCACGGTAATAGCGGTGATGTTTGAAAGCTGTCTTTGGGTGCAAGCAGCAAAAGCGATCATGCCAAAAAGAATTGGGGTTGACCAGATGTATTTTTTCATAAGCACCTATTGTAGTTCGAGTTGGCTCGAGCCTCGAGAGAGAGTCAGGGCGAGGTCAGCGTGAGGCTGTACGCGCCAGTCTGAGCGGCGGTTGCATCTATTTCGATGATGTACGTGCCAGTTCCGCCATAAGCCACGTTCGGAATGGTGAAGGTATGCG
>JAYWHB010000307.1:0-11062 GCA_043777915.1 Deinococcales bacterium | reverse complement strand
CGAGAATAGAAACAATGCGTGAAAAACAATGTGGTTTAAAGTTATACAAATTATTTATCGTCTCAGATGTACTTTTTGAGACTTATGCAAGAGGTCTAGTGTTTTAACTTTTTTGTCCAAGACCCAAACGAAAAAACAAACCGAATAACCCTCTCCCGCGCTTTTTGGCGGGATGAGGGTAACGAGCCTAAGCGAGTTGGGTGAGGGTTGGGGGGCGGTATGGGCTACTCCATTTTGAGCAATGGGTTTTTGTTGTTCTGAACTATAAACTTCCTTGAATTGATGCCTATGGGACATCCTTTGCCTTTCGCCCTTTGCCTTCTTTAACCTGTATTCCTTAGTCCTGCGGCAATCCCTTGGATACTTAAGAGTAAAGCTCGCTCGAGTGTGGCGCGTTCGGCATTTTCAGGCGGCATCGAACGGTAACGCTGGAGCAGTTCGACTTGTACCATGTGAATTGGGTCTACATAGGGATTGCGGACTTCGATACTGCGTTTTAAGCGTGGTTCGGACTCGAGAAGCTCTGTACCAATTGCGTTTTTAACGTGCTGAACAGCTTTGGCATATTCTGTGATAATGGCATCTTTAAGGTTTGTGTGTTCGGAAAGCGCTGCGTATTGCTTAAAAATACCCATGTCGGACTTGGCAAGGCTCATTTGGGCATTGTCTAGTAAACTGCGAAAAAATGCCCATTCTCGGTAGAGTTTAGCGCTTAAGCCAGATTGCTGTTGCTCGAGGGCTGCCAGACCCGTCCCTAAGCCGTACCATCCGGGGACAGTGGCTCGGTTTTGCGTCCAACTCATGACCCATGGGATAGCCCGCAAATTATCCAGCGTTGGTTTACCGGGGCGACGGACTGGACGGCTGGCAATCCGCAAACTGGCAATTTCGTTAATCGGTGTGGCAGCTTCAAAAAAGGCTAAGAAGTCTGGGTGGAAAACCAGTGCTTGATAGGCTTGGCTCGAGGCAGTGGCGGCGGTATTGAGGGCTTCGCGCCATGCAAGCGGTACAGCTTGGGTGGGTTGGGCAGCCGCGACAATAATCGCATAGAGCAACTGCTCGAGGTTGCGTTTTGCCAGTTCTGGGCTGGCGTAACGGTCTGCGAGGGCTTCGCCTTGTTCGGTCAGGCGCAAACCCGCCCCAATCGTACCGGGCGGTTGTGCCATGATGCCACGTGCCGCAGGTCCACCGCCGCGTCCGATGCTTGTGCCGCGACCATGAAAAAAACGGTAAGGTACTCCCGCTTTAGATAGAATATCGGACAAGCGTTCTTGGGCTTGGTAAAGCGCCCAGTTTGCAGCCAAAAAACCAGCTTCTTTGTTGCTATCTGAGTAGCCAAGCATCACTTCTTGCACCTTTGAACCGAGATGAGTCCGGTACACGGGGCTGTCCAATAAGGCTTGCATCACACTTGGGCAGTTTTCTAAGTCATGCGGCGTTTCAAAAAGTGGTGAGACATCTAAGGCGCTAAAACCAGCTTCACGCCCTAGAATCAGTGCCTCGAGAACATCTGAGGCGGTTTCGCCGTGCGAAATCACATAGCGCCCAAAGGCTTGCGGGTTGGTTTGCAAGTGCTTAAACATCACTTGCAATGGCTCGAGAACAGCGCGTAATTCTTCGGTAATGTTTGCACTAATTGGCAAGAGTGGGCGGCGTGTCTCGAGTTCATGTTCGAGCAGTTTCATACGTTCTGGCTCGGTCAGCAAAGCGTAATTCGAGCTAACCCCACCAAGGGTTAGGAGTTCTGCTACCGCCATCTCGAGTTTCCCAGAAAATTCCCGAATATCAAGCGCCACCAAATGCGTACCAAACATCTTGGCTCGTACCAAAACAGGTTCGACAAAAACCCGTGCCGCCCGTTCCTGTCCTGCGGCAACCAAGGAATCCCTGACTCGCTCCAATATCGGCACAGCATCCACCGATTCAGTTTTTAAGCGTAAATGCAGCGCCTCGAGTTCTGCCCGCCACGGTTCTGGGGCGGTTGAATCCAAATGGACAGGAACCGATGTATCCGCTCGTACATGGACACGTTCACGGTGTTGCGAAAGCACTGCAAAGAGTTGTTTAACATCTTCACGCAGACGCTCACGGGCTTGGGTTTGGTGATAGGTCAGGGTTTCGGCAGTCACTTCGGGGGTCACAAATGGATTGCCGTCGCGGTCTCCACCAATCCACGAATAGAATTTAAGCGGCAAGTTCACTTCGGGCGTGCCATCACCAAATTCTAGGCGCATTGCCTCGAGTAAATCGGCTTGCAAGGCGGGTAAGGACTCAGCAATAAAGGTGAGGTAATGCAAACCATTAACCACTTCGTCATGCACGGTTGGATTACGCGCCTGAAGTTCTAAAGTCCCCCACAAGACTTCAACTCGAGCCGTGATTTGTTCGAGTGCGGTCTGGCGTTCGGAATCGGACTCGAGAAAGGTCATTTCGTGCGAAATATGTTCTAAATGCGCCCTGACGGTGCGCCGCCGTAACTCGGTTGGATGTGCTGTAAAGGTGCTGCCCAACTCGACTCGAGCCAGTAAATCGGCGACGCTTTGAGCAGTGAAGCCCAATTGTTTGAGTTGCAAAATGGCATCGTGCAGGCTTTGTTTGCGCGGTTCTAAATTGGAAGCTCGAGTATCACGCCAACGCACCCGATGGCGTTCTTCTGCCAAATTAGTCAAATGAAAATACTGGGTAAATGCCCGAATCAGGCTTTCAGCATTCTGTACATCAAGTTTTTTGGCAATCGCTTCGAGTTCGCTTGGGGCGCTGGTGTCGCCGCCTCTGGCGCGTTTAGTCAGTTCCCGCACTTCTTCTTCGAGGTCAAAAAATTCTTGTCCTTCTTGTTCGATTAAGACTGCACCAAGGCAGCGCCCAAGTAAATCCACATCCTTTGAGAGCAAATCACGTGAAGCGCCGACTGACGCAAATAATTCGGCTGATGTCATGCTAAAACCTCCCCTTCGTATGTGCCGATTTCATCGGTCTCGAGAAATTTATAACGCACGGCTTTTACAACTTTACCGTTCTCGAGTGTAAACGCCACGGCACTCAGTTGCACCGCGCCTAGGGCAACTTCGACTTTCATTGGTAAACCTGTGCGGAGTTTATAGGTACTGGCTTCTAAACCCATGCCAATACTCGAGTGCAGCACCCCAGTCATACCAACATCGCACTGAAACAACGTGCCATTGGGTAAAATTCGGGTATCCGCCGTTGCCACATGGGTATGCGTTCCGATACAGGCGGCAACACGACCATCAAAATGATAAGCAAAACAAGTTTTTTCCGAAGTTGCCTCGGCATGAAAATCCACAAAAACAGGTGAATCGGCAGTCTCGAGAACTGTTTCTAAGGCATCGTAAGGATTATCGGCTGGCTGCATAAATACCCGCCCGAGTAAATTGACCACCGTGATTTTTTCTGTCCCCACCGTAAATGTACCGTAACCGCGCCCGGGGGCTTCCTTGTGGGCGTTCAGAGGACGGATTAAACGGGGGTCGTCTATCAGTTGCAGCACTTCACGGTTATCCCAAGCATGATTGCCCAAGGTCACACAATGTACCCCAGCTTTAAGCAGTGCCTCAAACGAATCCTTATTGATGCCGTGACCACCCGCCGCGTTTTCGCCGTTGGCAATAATAAAATCAAAATTCGATTTGATACGCGGTAAATGGCTCGAGACCAAGTTTCGCCCAGGTTTACCAAAAACATCGCCAATGAAAAGAACTCGCACGGGCTAGGCTAACAAGAATTGGTACAAAATGTCCGAACAACCGTTCAGTTGTATAGTTTACATAAATAATCAAGTATACTGCCCTGTGAAACGAATTGCCCTGCTGATAAGCCTCATCACCTCGAGCCTCCTAATTGCCCAAGCTGCTAATCCGATTGTCACCATCACTGACATAACCGGCGCACGCATCGAAATCAGCAACACCGCTCGAGTGGTTACATTGGGCAGCAGCTTAACCGAAATTGTCTACGCCCTTAAAGCCGAAAACCGTTTAATTGCCGTAGATGCCACCAGCAATTACCCAAATGTGGCAAAAAACCTAATCCAATTGCCTTCTACCCGCAGCGTTGGCATCGAGGGAATCCTTAGCACCAAGCCCAGTCTAGTCCTGACCCTCGATACTGCCCTGCCAGAAACGATTGCCGCCTTAAGAAAATTTAATATCCCCACCGTGGTCATCAGTGCCAAAGAAAACTTAGAAAACGCCGAAAATAAAATTAGGTTTGTCGCCCAAGCCTTATCGCTCGAAAGCCAAGGACAAGACCTGATTCGCACCTACAAAAAAGATTTAGCCCTTGCCAAAGCCAAATATTCGAGCATCCGCACCCGCCCCAAAGTGATGTTTTTATACAGTGGCTCAAACGGCAGAATCACTGTTTCTGGGCGCGACACTGCCGCCGACGCGATTATCAAGTTGGCTGGCGGAATTAACCCATTCCAGAGTTACACTGGCTATGCCCCACTTTCCCAAGAAGCCACTTTACTGGCTAATCCAGATGCAATTTTAATGACCAACCTCGGATTCTCGAGTGTTGGCGCGGAAGGAATTCTTAAACTGCCTGGACTTGCCAACACCACAGCAGGGCGCAACCAACGCTTTTTAGGGTTTGAGGGCAATTATTTACTTGGCTTTGGACCCAGAGTCGGAAAAGCGGTGCTGGAACTGATGTACACGCTGCACCCAGAATTAAAAAAGTAAATTCTCGAGCTGTAACCTATAGTCTGCCGATTTTTGTAGACTATGCCAATGCAAAACATTGTTAATCTGCTTGAACTCGAGGCTGCGGCTCAAAAAAAGTTGTCCAGCACTGCTTTTGATTATTATGTCTCTGGGGCAGATGATGAACTTACTCTGCTCGAGAATCGTGAGGCTTTTAAGCGTTTGGCATTGCATTATCGTGTGCTGACAGGTATTGGAGAACGCCATCTCGAGACCAGTTTATTTGATCAAAAAATCTCTATGCCTGTGATTGTTGCACCGACAGCTTTTCAAAGGTTAGCCCACCCAGACGGCGAACTTGCCACCGCAAGGGCAACCCAGAAAGCGGGGACAATCATGACCCTCTCGACCATTGCCAGTGCCAGTTTAGAAGAGGTTCGTGCCAGCAGTCCAGATTTAGCGATGTGGTTTCAGGTCTATTTGTACAAAGACCAAGCCCTCAATCTCGAGTTGTTGCGGCGTGCCGAGGCTGTGGGCGTAAAAGCCCTAGCATTAACGGTGGATACACCTGTTTGGGGGCGGCGTGAACGCGATATTCGCAACCGCTTTAGTTTGCCAGACGGGATTCATTTGGGTAATTTAATGAGTGGCTTAGATTCCTTACCCAAAGGTGCTGGTTCGGGTTTAAGTGCCTATGTCCACGAGATGTTTAAGCTCGATTTGGGTTTTTCAGACCTCGAGTGGTTGCGTAACCACACCGATTTACCAATTTTAGTCAAAGGGATTTGTCACCCAGATGATGCTGTTTTGTCGCTCGAGCATGGCGCAAATGGGATTTGGGTTTCAAACCACGGCGGCAGACAACTCGACACTTCCCCAGCCACCATCAGTGTTTTACCTCGAGTCGCCGAAGCAGTGGCAAACCGCGCTCCTATTATTTTAGATGGAGGTGTTAGGCGCGGCACAGACGTGGTTAAAGCCCTCGCTCTTGGGGCAACGGCTGTGGCGCTTGGCAGACCGATTTTGTGGTCACTGGCAGTTGGTGGTGAATTAGCTATAACCCATAGTCTCGAGTTGCTGCGGGCAGAACTGGATTCGGCACTTGGTTTATGTGGTTATGCCGATTTGCGTCTACCAAAAGCATTACTGGGATGAAAATAAAAACCCTCATTAAACCAAGCAACAGCGACATGTTAAACTTTTGGTATGATTAAAGTCACCATTTGGAACGAAGCCCGTCATGAGTACAAAAATGCTGTGGTTGCCAGTATTTACCCCGAAGGAATTCACGGGGCTATCGCTAGGGCGTTTCCAGCCACCGATTTTATGGTGCGAACTGCAACCCTAGACCAACCCGAACATGGGCTAAGCCAAGAAGTTCTCGACTCAACCGATGTGTTGTACTGGTGGGGTCATATGGCACATTCTGAGGTCTCGGATGAAATCGTCGAGCGTGTCAAGGCTCGAGTCCTCGCGGGTATGGGGTTGGTGGTCTTGCACTCTGGGCATTTTAGTAAAATTTTTAAGACTTTAATGGGAACGACCTGCGACCTTAAATGGCGTGAAGCCAATGACCGCGAACGCATTTGGACAGTTGCGCCCGGGCATCCTATTGCCAAAGGCTTACCAGAGTGCATTCTGCTCGAGACCGAAGAAATGTACGGCGAGCATTTTGATATTCCAGCCCCAGAAGAACTGATTTTTGTGTCGTGGTTTTCTGGTGGCGAGGTGTTCAGAAGTGGTTGCACTTACCGTCGTGGTGAGGGACGAATTTTCTACTTCCGCCCCGGTCATGAAACCTACCCAACCTATCACAATTCACAAATTCATCAGGTCTTGGTCAATGCCGCACATTGGGCAGCCCCAAGCAAAGGGGCAACGCCAGTCTATGGTAATGCCAAGCCTTTGGAAGTTTTGCCTGCATAACTGTACGCCAATCAGATGTTCAATTCGTTTTTCCAGACTAAAATTTTGGTATGAAAGTCGTTTTGCTTGTTGCTGTACTATTTATCTCGAGCGCCTTTGCCCAAAGGCTGCAAGATGCCCTACTGCTCTATGCCAATGGTGACTTTTTAGAAGCCAGTCAAGTTGCCCAAAAACTCGAGACAACTGAAGGTTTTGCCCTGGCTGCTCGGGCATTGTATGAACATGCGATGGAATTACCGATTTCTAAACGCGAACCTCTGATGGTGCGTTGTGAAAAATTTGCTCGAGAGGCATTGGACTTAAATCCCAAAAATGCCGATGCGTATTTTGAACTTGGCGCAAGTGCTGGGCAGTTTGCTTTGTTGCGCGGCACAGTTTGGGCGTTTTTGAATGGTGTGCCACAACAAATCCGTGGGTATTTTGAACGCAGTCTTGAATTAAATCCGCGTCATGTCTATGCCATGGTTGCTTTAGCGCGTTGGCATGCCGAGGTCGTGGTCGGTGGTGGTGGCTTTTTGTACAACGCCAGTGCCGAAGAAGCCCTTAAATTATTAAACACAGCCGTGCGAACTGAACCAAAAAACATCAATGTGCGGGTCAATTTTGCCGAAACCCTGATGGTCTTGGACAAGGTAGCCAATAAAGCAGCAGCCAAAACCCAACTCGAGATTGCCCTAACCCTCGACCCCAAAGATGCTTTAGAGCGCAAAGCCTTAGATGCGGCTAGGCGCGGCTTGGTACAGTTAAAATAAGTTTTTTGTCATGTACTGCACAGGTTTTGTAAGTATTAAGCGGTAGACTACATCTTATGATTGAAGTTCAAAATTTTGAGAAGCGCTTTGGAAGGGTCGCCGCCGTGCAGAATGTCAGTTTTTCTGTGCCTCCCGGTCAGGTCTTTGGTTTACTCGGTCCAAACGGCGCAGGTAAAACTACCACCATTCGGGCAATGGTTGGTCTGACCCGCCCTACAAGTGGTCTGGTGCGGGTCGCAGGATTTGATGTCTGGAAAGAACCCGTCAAAGCCAAAGCCGCTTTTGGCTATATTCCAGACCGTCCGTATTTGTACGGCAAATTAACGGCTCGAGAACTGCTGCGTTTTATTGCTGGCTTACATAAATTAAAAAATGCCGAACCAGAGATTAACCGTTGGCTCGAGTTTTTTTCTTTAGAGAATTTTGCCAACGAGTTAATCGAGACTTTTTCGCATGGCATGAAACAAAAATTAACAATTATTGCCGCCATGCTGCCCGAGCCGCCCGTGCTGATTGTGGATGAACCGATGGTTGGGCTTGACCCCAAAGCTGCCAAACAAGCCCGTGAAATTTTGGCTGGTTATGCCGCCAAAGGCAACACGGTCTTATTAACTACCCATAGCCTGCCCGTTGCCGAGGCAGTTGCCCACCGAATTGCCGTGCTGGACAGGGGTCGTGTACTTGCCGAAGGGACTTTAGAAGAATTACAGAACCGCACCAATGAAGAACGCAGTGGGGTCGAAGGCAACACCTTAGAGCGAATTTTCTTTAAGCTGGTCGAAGAAGAGGCGCTAGAGCGTGAACGCGAGAAGGTTATCGCATGAGTCTGGTCTCGAGCAGCCAAGCGCCAACCGTGCGTTACTCGAGTTCTTTACTGGGCGTAAAGTGGCTTAGTCTTAAAAATTCGGTGCTGCGCGGCAATCGCTGGAGTTACTTGGCGGTGCTTATTTTTGTGCTGCTGGTGGCGTGGGGCGAGTACGCAGGGACAACTCGCGCCCTCGAGTACGTCTGTGATGCTGGGCGGGGGTTTTTAGACTTTAATCGCAAATGCAGTTTTATTGGAACTTCGATTGCTTCGCGGGTTCTCGAGAATGGCTTGTTGGTGCTTGGGGCGGGTGTGACTTTTTCGGCGATTACCACCGCCATTACCACGCTTTATACCTCCGATGACCTCAATTTTTTATTGGCGCAACCCTTGCCAAGCGCTCGGGTTTTTGCGGTCAAGTTATTCGACACTTACCTTTCGGCGGCGGGTATTCCCAGTTTATTGTTAGTTGCGCCGCTCATGGCGTTGGGGGTATTTTTCCAAGCCGCGTGGTGGTATTTTCCTTTGGCATTACTGGCTGCTTTTATTACCTTTGCTTTACCTGTGGGCTTAGGCGCTACGATTGCGATTGGTTTAATGCGCCTATCGCCGGCTGGACGGGTCAAAGAAGTGGCAACTGGGCTTGGGGTGGTGATGTCGGCTGGGCTTGTGTACGTGATTCGCGCCGCTCGCCCAGAGGATTTATTAAAGCAACTCAATAACATTGCCGCCGATGACAATGCGATTGATAAAATCGTCGAGCAATTTGGTGGAGCAGGTAATCCCTTTTTACCCTCGAGTTGGGCAAGTACCTTTATTTGGAGCAGCGCTCGAGGTGACTTTAACAATGGAATTATCTTTTTAACCGTGCTGGCAATACTCTTAATGCTGATTGCCCACTGGCTTGCGACCAAAGCCTATTTAGAAGGTTGGGTGCGTGGCTTAGAAAGTTCTCGAGTCAAACTTGACCCGACAAAGCGCCAAGCCAGTGTTTTTGAGAATCTACTTGGGCGGTTTGGGGCGGCTGGGCATCTGATTACCAAGGATGTGCGCTTGCTGTTTCGTGATGCCACCCAATGGTCACAATTGCTGATTTTGGTTGCTTTGGGTGGGGTCTATGTGGTTTCGGTTCGGGCAGTGCCGGGCTTAGATGCTGGTAATGCCGAACAAGCCAAGCTCTATAAAAACGCACTAGGTTTCTTAACCATTGCCTTTCAGGGCTTTGTGATTGCTGGGGTCGGGGTTCGTATGGCATTTCCAAGCATTTCACTCGAGGGTAGTGGCTATTGGTTACTGCGAACCTCTCCCCTTTCGGCGCAGCAAATTGTGATGGCTAAATTCTGGGGGGCATTACCGCCGACCTTGCTGCTTGCCTTGTGTTTGGGATGGTTTGCGGCACGCAGTTTAGATTTAACCCCGATTATCACCGCCATGAGTGTCCTGGTTGGCTTCTCGAGTGCCTTTGTGATGACTGGGCTAGGGGTTGGGATTGGCGCAGCCGTACCGCGTTTTAAGTTCGATAACCCCGCCGAGGTTGCGGTCAGTGCCGGCGGTTTAATCTACATGGGCAGCGCGATTATCTTTGGTGGAATCCTGACCATAATTGCCGCTCGACCCGCTTATATCAGCATTTCGGATGTGCGCTACAGCCAAGGTCTCGAGTATTTTAGCAGCAGCGAAGGGTTACTCATCCTTGGGCTGATGTTTATTTTAAGTGTCTTAGGTACGATTTTACCGATGTGGTTTGGTTGGACTCGGCTTGATAAGCACGAATAAGTCTCGAGCAGCCAATTTGCAGTTTTGGTTTTTTTAGAATATATTGCAGATGCAAGTAAGTATATTGCAAATGCAAAATAGGAGCTTATGAATCAAATCTCACGGACACAATTAAAATACCAAAGCATTTTCGGGGCAGATTTGACCATTGAATCGGTACTCTTGCAAAAACCAATAGAAGCCGATGAGACCATTCAAGACATCATACCAAACCAACCAAAAGTCTGGATTTTAGCGCTACAAAAAATGCTTGGGGTCAATCAAAACATCGTTCTGGACTTAATTGGAATGCACCCTTCGCGCCTAAGCCGCAGCAAAGTCAATCGTTTTGAAATCATTGAACGGGCAGCCGAGGTGATTAAAATTTTTAGTCGTCTCGAGGATACCCTAGGCACTCAAAAAGCCCAACACTGGTTAAATGCCCCACATCTGCTGCTCGAGGGAAACACACCGTTACAACTGATGCGTTCAATTGCTGGATTAAATAAAGTTACGGATTTAATTTTAGCACTTGAAGATGGTGTTTTTTTGTGATTTATGCTTACCGATTAACCAAAAGCCCGAATCAGTTCTATGCCTTTTCTGGCGAAGGCGCAAAGCGTTACCCCGGACGTTGGAATACGCTTGGCGTTCCAGTGGTTTACTTAGCCGAGCATTTAGCGGTTGCCACCCTCGAGATTTTGGTTCATTGGCATGAAGTCAGTCAAGTTTCTGGTTATGTCTACTATCAGGTGCAAATAGAACCTTTGGCAATAGAAACAGCCAACATGACCAAGGTTTCTAAAGATTGGGCAAACGCCATCGCCACCACATCCACCAAAGAATACGGTACAGCATGGGCGCAACAATTGCGTTCACCTGTGCTGTGCGTCCCTAGTGCGGTTGTTCCAGAAGCAAAAAATTACATCCTGAACCCACTCCACCCTGAATTACTAGACGCTATTCAAATCAAAGCCCCTCAACCCTACCGATTAGACGAACGCCTTGAACAACTACTTCACAATGCCATGCCTTAAACACCCTTGCGCTGCCAAGGCATTTTTGCTATATTCTCGAGGCTGCCTCGAAAACTCGAGGTGTTTATTAGGGGTTCATTATGAAACGTACTTGGCAACCAAATCGTCGTAAACGCGCTAAGA
>JAYWHB010000306.1:0-3916 GCA_043777915.1 Deinococcales bacterium | reverse complement strand
TCGGTCTCGGTTTTAATCTCGAGCAGTTCGGCTAACCTGTCCGAAGCCACAATACCTTCTTGCACACCCATGACTGCACTGGTAATGCCCGATAATGCGCCCAGTGCATTGCCCATTAAGCCACTGGCTGCCACCAATTGCCCAACGGTTAGCTCGAGTTTCAGCACTTGGGTTGCGCCGTACCAAAGCACCAGCATATTGCCAAGACTACCGAGTAAACTAAAAACCACACCGCCCCAAGTCGAGAGCATCATGCCTTGCCAAGCGATTTGCATCGAATCCGAAATTTGTTGTCGCCCACGATTTAATGCCCAATCTTCGGCTCGCCATGCTTTGATTGTGCTTAAGCCCTCGAGCGAACCAATTAAAAATGATTGCACTTCGCCAGATTTTTTGAGTCCGCGTCTCGAGTTTTCACGCAGCATCGGCGAGAGGATAAAAAGGTATACGAGTTGTAACGGAATGTTGACACTCGCCACCAATGCCAAAGTTGGATTGTAAGTAATCAGCAGGATTACACTGACAATTAAGGAAAATACCGAACTTGGCAAACCAACAATCAGGCTCGAAAGAACATTTCGCACCATCGTTAAATCCGAGAAGCGCTGGAGTAAATCTCCCACCAAACGAGTTTCGTGTTGACGAAGTGGTAAACGCAGCAAATGATCCCAGTAGCCAAGGTGTAACCGAAAATCTAAACGCATGGCAAGATGACTACTGATATAGCCACGCACCGAACCAAAAGCCGTTTGGAAACCCGATAGAATAAAAATGCCCGCCAGTAAATACGGCAGTAACTGCTCCTCGCGGAAAGTGAGTACACGGTCAAACAACACTTGCGAAAGAATTGGCGCACTTAACCCAAGAATAGATAAAATCAGTGTTCCCAAAGCAATCTCGAGCAGTATTTGACTCGAGCCGCGAAACTGCCCAAAATGCACCAGTAACCCAGCCCAACCGCGTTTACCCGTAAAGTTGCCACGAATAAAATTTGCACCTGGACGCAACCAAAGTAATTTACCAGCCCAATGTTTATTCACATCCTCGAGTTTCCACCAGATGTTCTTACCCAACGCAGGGTCGCCAATCAAAGCTCTACCCTTATGCACCCGCCAAAGCAGCACATAATGGCTGCTGTCCCAATGCAAAATACAGGGTAACTCGAGACTGGCAATGTCCCCGAGTTCTGCCGTTAGTGCCTTTGCCTCAAAGCCCAAGCGCTGAGCAGCCGAACGCAAACCCAGTAAAGAAGTACCCGAAGTTGTGGTAGCAGCGATTTGGCGCAGAGAATCCACACTCGAGAGGTTGCCCTGAGCGTGAAGAACTGAGCGTAAGCAAGCGATGCCGCAGTCTCGAGGGTCATGTTGGAGGAAGGTTTTCATAGAATCACAATGACTAAGAAAGGGGTAAGATTGTACAGTATATGAAGAAGATAATTTAACTTAATTTTATGAAAATAAATTGTTGAGATAGTAAAAATTGTACCTGAAAGAAATAAAAAAAGTAGTTTAATAAAATTACCATCACTGTAAATAATTTTATGGGAAAAAATCCATATAAACATAGATAGAATTAACATTAACTTACCTTTTTTGAGATATTTTGTACGAATAAATTCCTCAGCTAATGCTAAAAATCCAACCAAAGATATAAGAAGAAAATCAGAAAAAACAATTGTTTTTTCTATTTGAGGGCTTTTAGATAACAGAATTATTGTTTCTGTAATAGATAAAAAAATATTTAGTAACAATAAAGTGGAGATTATCAAAATATTTTTAGAATCTAAAGAAGAATCATAAGAGCTAAAATTTTTCTGATTCTTACTTAAAAGAAACGGAAAAATTACATATAAAATTGCGAAAAAATACTCAATCTGCATTTTTACACCAATGGACTAGCAGAAGCTAATCCATTTTCGACTAAACAACTAAACTCAAACTAACTACGGTAGATATACAACAGGACCACCGACAGGTGTTACTGGCGACCCACCTCCCGGTTTTCCATCTCTATACATTAAAGCAGTCTGGCTAGGGTCATTTACTGCATTTTGGTGAGAAGTACCTAAAGCTGTAATAGTCGGTTTGACAATACCATCATAGATGAGATTGATTGCAATAGCCTTAGCAAGCTCTACAGCAAAAGCCCCAAGACTTGCTTGTGCTGCACTCGCCGATAACCCAGAATCACTACCCGTACCATGTGCATCATAATCATGTTGTCCGCCCCAGATTGCCATTTCTTCCTGCATTTCCAATTCACGAATCATACATACTCCTAAACTTGCTGTGCTTCTCAACTCCTCTCGAGCGGAGTTCTTCAAAACCATATTTCAATAATCCTACATTGGCGCGACGGTTCTGCGACAGTTGTTTTATAAGTTTGAGTTCTGAAATTTTTGGATAAAGCACTTTTTGGTGTACTGGTCATGAAAATCAAGATTTCTTGTGCGTGGGTACTCGAGACTGTACTTGTAAATAGTCTCGAGTATAGAAAATGAGTATTAATACTGTGTTTAAGGCAATAAGGGTCTTTTTGGTCATTCAAACCGTCGCAGAACCGTCGCAGCATATCTTCAAGTCTGCCTTAGAGTATTGGCTATGAGCAGCACGCAGCCAATTGTTCTAAGCCAAGCATTACCAGTGCTACCCGATTTGGGTGTCGCCGCAGCTTACGAAGAATGGCGTACCACCAGTCTAAAAATCGAAGGGGTCTCGAGAAAAGTGTTAGCCGATTACCTGATTGCCACAAATTCAGAAATTGGTTTACTGCGAGCTTCGCTTATTTTGGGTGTAGAATTTGGTCAATTTGAAACAGCCTATCAGTTGGCAGGGCAATTGTTACTTGCTGAAGATAAGGTGATTCAACTGTATGGGCGCTATCAAATGGCTTTTTTAACGATTAATAAAGGTTATACAAGTGATTCCCAAGCTCCCATTACAGCCCAAACTGCTTTGCCGACTTTGAGTAATTTGCTTATTCAACTCGAGGCACTGCCAAAACGCAATGCTTTGGCACTTGAACTTGAGATGAGAATATATCTTGCTTTAGCCCAAGGTCATTTGGTAGTAGAAGATTATGAATTGGCACACTCTTACGCAAGCAGAATGGCAATGCTTGCTCCAATTGTTGACATGAAGTCAATGAAATACAGTGCTAATAGTTTGGTAGCGATGTGCTTGCATTCTTTAGGTAAGACAAAATCAGCTATTGCAATTATTCGAGAACAGCAACAAGACTCTAATAACCGACCTTATCGTTTTTATGTTGCATTAAACCTTGCACACACTCTGTTTTTTGAAGGGGATTTTGCAAGTGTTCTGCAAACTACATCTGACCAAATTGAAGCAGACCCAGCCTTAAAAGCTCAATTGCAGGCATTCCGCGCAATTACCCTACTTGTACCTAATGAATCGATCCAATTTGAATTTGTAACGAATCGAACAGCCGCTCTCGCAAAGGCTTGTCAGTATTTGTTGATTGCATTTAGTTCAAACTTACTATCAGAAGAACGCCGAATTGCTTTTCGGCAAGCACGTCTGAGTTCAAGTGAATTTGTGTTTAATGCAAATACTTGGCTGGCAGGGTTTGAGCGGATTTTTAGTGCAATTTGTTCGTTTCGGGCTGGTGATTATGGCTTGGTTTTACCAAATATACCAACACTAGAACAGATGATCGAATATCCAGTTTGGGCAAAAGTTTTTGGATTGGCAACACGGCTTGAAGCTATTTTAAGAATCCCAATGTTGGAAAATCATAAGAATGAATTATTTGGCATTACGCTTGAGTTAAGAAAAGTATTAAATCAAATTGATATTCACTTATTACGGCAAATATGCCATGCCATGCAGTTATATACACCTTTTGCCTTGGCTTGGCTAAGTGCTTTAGGTGATTTGAAAGAAATTGTTATTTC
>JAYWHB010000305.1:0-3923 GCA_043777915.1 Deinococcales bacterium | reverse complement strand
TAAGGTGTGGTTTTAGAAAGGGTTGCCAAATCCTCGAGTTCCCAGTCCTCGAAAAGACTGGTACTCTTTAAGTGCCAAACAAGACTGGGGAATTCCACAGCGACAGTCTACAACTTAAGATGTGCTTTGCGCTTGACTGGAATTGCAAGATAAACCACAATAAACTGGAACTCTTTTTGGAATTTACTCGAGACGGCTTAAAGCGGCAGATACCATAACAAATCCAAAGCTGGTGGCTTAAAACCTTGTTGGCGAATCAGCAATGCAATTTGGGCTGTGTGCCGAACCTCATGCTGCATCACATGCCAAAGTAGACCTTCGACAGTTCGTTCTTCCTCGACAATTCTCGAGAGTTCGCCAGGCTGTAAGCCCTCGAGAAACCCCAAGGTACTCGCTTCTACATTTTTCCAGTAAGATAAAATCGTCTCAAGCGGTGTAGCGGCAAAAAACACACCATCTTGCAGTAGGGCTTCTGGCAAAGCCGATTTCCACACGGGTGTATCACGCAAAATATCCTCATGAATCCAAGAATCTTCAACTGCCGCAATGTGCATCAGTAAGTCTTTGATGCAGTGAAAACGCTCGGCGGGAATCATGTTTTTAGATAAGACTTCATCGGGTAAGTTCTCGAGACCAGCCCATAAATCGCGTCTGGCTTGGGTTAAATACTGGTAAAAAGTTTGTATATTCATTTCAAACCCCATTGGTAAGTAACAGTTGTCGAATCGCTCCAAAATGATAGGCACTGTGCGTTAAAATTGCGATGCTTTCGGCAAATTTGATGTCGCCATCGCGAAGCTCGAGTAAGTCTTGATACAGCGTTTCGTAAGCTGCTTTTAGGTTATCGCGCAAGTCTCGCCACTCGAGTTCGGTCACGCTGTGCGTTTGCCAACTGGCATCCCAATCGGTGGGAGAAGTCGCACCATTCATGTACCCATGCAGCGCCACCAGATAGACCCGCAAGTGTTCGACATGAGCCGCGATACTGCGTTGATTCTTAGATGCGACAGATGCAACTTCGGCGCTGATGTTTTCGAGTGTCTCGAGTAAACTACCTTTAGGGCGGTCAAGATAAATGCCTCGAGTTTGGGTAAACGTTTCCTCGAATACCTCGAGAATGTTGCTCTTTAGGGTTTCGGTTATTTCAGACATGATTATGCACGCAATGGAATCCAAAGCAAATTCTCATCGGGCAAGGCAAAACCATTGGTTTTAAGTGCCAGTAAAATCTGTCCGCGATGATGCGCGTCGTGCATTGCCATGTGCATTAAAAACTGGGCTGGACTCGAGTGCGGTAATTTGCCTTTGCCAACTGCATTTTTGGCGGTCTCAAGAACCATGTCTCGGGTTTGGGTCATGACAGACTTTATTCGTTCTAAATTCATTTCTGCGTCAAACATCCCTGTTTTCGTATCGTAATTCGAGTACAAGTCAGGTAATTGTTTTAACTCGCCCTCCTCGAGTTGCATTCCCCAGCCCTTGGTGCATTCGACCATGTGGGCTAAATGCTGTGCTACGGTGTACCCACCACCAGGCGTGCCAGCTTCAAGCATTTCTGCGGTCAGATGCTCGAGTAAAACAGCATTGACGGCGTTATTGGTATTCCAAGCGAATTCGATTTCTGGACTCATGATTTGACCTCTTTTAACCTTAACGAGAATTTTTAGATAATAAATTATGTATCAACATATTATCACATCCAGCAATTTAGCTGTTCTTTGGCTGACTGGCTCGAGCGTACATGGGAAGTGTTGCGGTCAGAATAAGCGCCCCGCTAAATAAAGCCAGTCGCAGACTTTTATTGCCAAGGAAACCAACCATTGGTCCGCCCGCAATTTGTCCAATCGCATCGGCTTGACCATTTAAGGACAACACTGTGGCGCGAATGCTCGGTTCAAGACGCTGATTGAGCCAAGCTGTGCTAAGTGGGGCTTGAACTTCGCGGCAGGCTCGAGCCAGTACAAAAGCCAGCATTGCCAGCCAAAAACCATTGGCAAAGGCAAAAACACTGATACAGACAACAACAATACTCGAGCTAATAAGCAGGGTTTGGGTGATTTCTTGGATTGAATCCATGTTGATGCGCTTTGCCCAAATCGTAAACGGTAATGCCACAAGGTCTACACACAAGTCCAGCAGCAAAAAAACCAGCAATTGTTGTTGCACAGAACTTAGAAAACCAAGCTCGAGATTCGGTAAACCAAAACGAATCAAATGCAGTTGCCAGAGCCGGTCAAAGGATTCCGAGGCTGCCCCTGAAATAATAGTGACGAGGAACAACAGACGAATGGTCGGGTTCTTGGTGGCAAAAGCAACTGCCTCGAGCAAAGTTTTACGCATGGACCGCAAAGCATTTTGCCGAGTCACAGGCGTTGGTTTGAACTTTGTTTCGGGCATGGCAAACCACAAAAAAGCACTCAGTGCCATAAACCCAATCCCACCCACCACAATCGGGATTTGCAAACTCGAATTTGCCAGCAGCAAAGCACTGATAATAATCGCCAGACGAACTACAAAGCGGTACAGATTAACTTGGAGCATCAGTTGGTTCGCCTCGAGTTCACCAATTTCGTCCGACAACCATGCTTGGGTTGCCCCACTGGTAAAGGTATAACCAATGCCCCATAGCACTTGCGCCGCTAAAACAGCGATAAAAGCTGGAATCAGACCCTCGAGTAAAAAACCAAGCCCGACCAGTGCAAAACCAATCAAGACAGAAATTTTACGCGAAATCGTGTCAGCCACCACGCCAGTCGGAACTTCAAACAATAAAATTGCCAACTCAAGCGCCGTACCAACCAGCACCAACTCGAGCGGCGAGAGTTTAATAACCGTGGCGTAATACAAAATGTTGGTACTGAAAACCAGTCCAAACAAGAAACTCGAGCCGAGGGTCAGGATTAAAAAAACCTGTTGTGGGGATAAGCGTTTCAATGTGTTACTCCTTGGTTAAAACGTGTATGGTAAGTCATGTCTGAAACTTTAGAACTAAAACTATCCGAACTCGAGAATTTACAAGTCAGTAAGCGCTCGGTGGGCGGTAAAGAAATTTTGTTGTACCGAAGTGATAACACCGTCAGTGCCATCTCGAGTAAGTGTTCGCACTTAAACGTTGCACTGCCAGCCAAAGCTGTGAACGGCGTAATTACCTGTGGTTTCCACGGCGCACAATTTGATGCAAAAACTGGGGCTTGTTTGGTCGGGGCGCTTGGTAAGGACTGGCAGAAATCCACGCCATTGGGGATTGGTGCATTGGCTGCTGCGTTAATTCCAAAAAAGAATTCGCCAGACCTCGAGAAGTTTGTGGTTGAGATTACTGGCGATAATGTGCGAATAACGGTCTGATTCATAACTGGATTAGCCCCGCTTTGGTCGGCTTAAAACCGCATTTTTGATAAAACGGCTCGAGGTGGTCTTCAAAATCCACATGAACCCATTCGTAACCGCGTTCTTTAGCCACTGCCACGGCTCGAGCCACCAGTTCTTGTCCAATGCCACGGCGCTTGTAATCCTTGTGAACCGAAGGGTCAAGCAAAAACGCATGAACCCCAGCATCGCCAATCAGTTTGACAAAACCAATCAGTCTCGAGCCGTTAAAGGCGGCGATATAACACATGGCGGCGTTTAATTCAGCTTGAAAATTTAGGTTGTAAGGCTTGCCCCATGCACTCGAGAAAAGCTCATTCAGGGCTGCGTTCTCGAGCGGCGAATTGATTAAATAAGTGATGCTCATTTCACCTCGTAAAAAGTCCATTAGACTATTTGAATGATTGAAAGCCAATTAACCGAAGAAGAATACTTTGAACTTGAGGAACGTTCCGAAATCCGTCATGAATTCGTGAACGGTGTAATGCACGCCAAACCCAGCGTTAAAAAACAACATAATCGTTTGGTTGGAAAATTGCTCAGATTACTTGATGCGG
>JAYWHB010000304.1:0-3926 GCA_043777915.1 Deinococcales bacterium | reverse complement strand
CGCTCTGCTCGACAATTTCTGGGGTGCAAATGGCTTGGCTTGCGCTGGTGCGTGGTGCATCCACACCAATGCCCATGTAGACTGGTATTTTGTCTTGTAAATCCCGCACAGTGTCCCTTGCCTGACCGCCAACATAGGTTTCTGGGTTCATGCCCGTCTCGAGCAGACTGTCCCACGGGGCTTCTTGTAAACCAAGCAGTTTGTACATGATGGGCGTGATTTCTTGTGGTGTAAAATCCCGCAAAATACTCTGATGCCATTCGGTCATTTCTTTTTTGTAAATCCCACCTGACTGATGCTGATAAGTAATCGGTTTGACCCAATCGGCGTACATCGTTTGTTCATCCCAAGACCATTGGGCTTTACGAAGCGGATTAAAATGATTGCGATTCCAGACGTTAAGCCCAAAACTGAGGGCTGGTTTGCACCACTTGACGATGCCGTACAACTCGCGGTCAAGGTCTTTGTTGCGTTCAAGCCAAAAACGTTCCCAAATTAGAATCTCGGGATTCCGCAACAGCATCCGCAAAAAGCCAATAAAAAAACCATCAGAGCAACCGCGTCCGGCTCGAGCCTCCTGAAAAAAAGTGTAGGCTTCACGGAATGCCAGTAAGACCCGCTCGACATCTATGCCACGTTCAATCGCTTCGCGTCTGGCGGCAGGACTAAAATCATTGGCGGCGTTGCCAGCAATTAAATTATCGAGTGGGCTGCGCCGTTCATTGCACCACATGATGCCGTCTATATCGTAATTTCTGGCGTAATCCTCGAGAACACTGTGCAACCAAGTGCGGTAGTGCGGGTTGGAGGTGCTGGGTTCAGAACCAATCCGCCCAAACTGGTCTATCTCGAGGTACTGCGGTAGATTTGGAATCTGCACCGTGTTGCTGCTGCCGTGGTCGGCGTACTTAAAAAGCGGTTCCATGACTTCGGGCATGACTTTCATGCCACGTTTGTGGGCAGCATCAATCACCATCTCGAGGATGTCCATGCCAGCCATACCGGGGTCGTTGTTGGCAAAATTACTGATGTTGGTATTGCGGTAAAATTCTGGGTGATGTTTGATGTACGAGCCGCCACGCATTTGGTCAGGTTCTTGGATGCCGTGGTCTGGGAAGCCCTCGAGTTTATGCGAGATTCGCCGCCCGACTTTTAAGCCAAGCCATGAGAGTGTGCCGATGAGCAAGACGTTAATGCCGAAACGTTCTTGGAGGGTCTCGAGGAGCGGTTCGACACCTTCGTCCAAGAAGCTGATGGGGCTGATTTGAATACCAACGAATTTATCGGTCATGGGTTTCCTTTGGGGTTTGTGCAAGGGCGAGGCATGCCTCGCCCCTACGGATTATAAAAATTGTTTCCAGAATTGCTCGAGTTTGTCTAGGGCAGCATCCATTGTTGGGCGTGGACACATCAGGCTTAGACGCACAAAGCCTTCTGCACCACTGCCAAAGACCACACCGGGTCCAACCCGAACGGCGTGTTGTTCAATCAGGCTCGAGGTGAATTCCATTGAACCCATCTTGGATGCGCGAATATCTACCATGATGTAATAACTGCCGTGGGTACGGATAAAAGGCAACTTCATGCCCTCGAGTCTCGAGATTAAGTATTTGCGGCGTTCGGCATAGGTTTGTAGGCGCTCTTGCCAGGCGCTTTGGTCGCCCGTCAGCGCCGCCAGCGCTGCCAGTTGGGTTGGCGTGCTGGTGCTAATCGAGTGCATATGGCGGGTTTCGGTGGCGACTTGTTTTAACCACGTTGGTACAGCCAAATAGCCAACCCGCAAACCAGTCATGCCGTAGGTCTTGGAGAAGCCATTGACGGTGATGGTTCGTTCAAACATATTTGGCAGTCTGGCAAAAGAAAATTGTTCTGCGCCATCGTAAATGTATTTTTCGTAGAGTTCGTCGGACACGACCAAGAAATTGTGTTTCTCGGCAAGGGCTGCAATACCCTGCATGGTTTCTTTTGTCACCACTGCACCCGTTGGGTTATCTGGGCTGACCACAATCACCAATTTGGTACGCGGTGTGATGGCTGCCTCGAGCGCGGCTAAGTCCCAAGACCAGCCCGTTTCTGGTTTGACCGGCACAGTCACGGCTTTACCACCACACAGCGCCACGATGTTGTTATAGGCGCTGTAGTACGGATTGGTAAGTATCACTTCATCGCTCGGATTTAAGAGCGCAGCGCACATCACATAAATCGCTTCTTGCGCCCCAGCCGTGACGATGATGTTATCTGCCACGTACTCGAGATGGTTCTCGCTGCGTAATTTTGCAGCAATTGCTTGGCGTAAAGGCGCAATGCCATCATAAGGTGTGTACTGCAAAATGCCATCCCGCAAGCCTTCACGCATCGCATCCAGCACAAAGTCTGGGGTTGGTAAATCTGGTGTGCCAGAGCCAAGATTTACTAAACCAACGGCGTTCTGTACAGCTGCCACCATACGTGGGTTAATAGGGTTGCCGATGGAATGCTCGAGATTATCCACCGCAACTCGAGACAAGAATTTTGAAAAATCAACCGTCTGTGTCATTCATACCTCCAATTCATGCCAACCTCATTGCTTTTGCATACTCGAGTAAGTCTAAGGTCTGTCCGCGCTTCGAGCTTTCGGCACACGCCAGCGTTAAAGCCATCGTCATTAAGTGGTCACGCCCGCTTGGGTAAGTGGTAGATTCGCCACGAACGGCACATAAAAAATCCTCGAGCAAGCCGCGTGTGTCGTCTACAAAATCTTCTTGAGGCTCGAGCATAATTTCTTCAGGGGTGGTTGCCCCAGTCTGCCAATACTCGAGACCTGCAAAAATATCGCGCTGGAGAAGCATTCCAGAACTGCCATCGGTGCGCCACTGAAATTCGTTTTTGGAGTTCGTCCCCATCCACGTCCCGAAATACTGTAACTCCACGCCATTCTCAAACTCGAGCCACGCTGCAACTGTGGCATCGGAGGCGTACATGCTCCATGGTGGGTTGGTGGTGCGCCCCCAAACACGCTTGACTTCAGAATTGTAAATAAATCGGGCTAAGTCGAGGTGATGGATACTCTGCTCGAGCAGCATCGGTTGCTCCATCGTCAGTGGATATTTGTTCAGCAAAGGGCGTTTGCCATCGCGGTAACGCCAATAGTTGATGCGCCCAAAACCAACAGTACCGAGCTTGCCGCCCACAATATATTCACGGCTTTTTTTGGTGGTCTCGAGATAACGAAAATTCATGCCCACACACAAGATAATCCCAGCCTGTTCCGCTACATCCACACAGGCTCGAGCCGTAGCCGCATCGAGTGCCAAGGGCTTTTCGCACAACACAGGAATGCTGCGCCTTGCACAAGCCTTAATCTGCTCGAGATGGACACTTGGTGGGGTGGAAAGCACCACTGCATCGGGTTTGAATTGCTCGAGGGCTGCTTCTAAATCGGTCAGGTGTGGAAACTCGAGGTTCGGCAGTTTTTCTTGCAATGTTTGCATCGCCTCCGCACTCGGGTCAACCCCAGCCACCAAACTCGAGCCAGCATTTTCGGCTATGACTCGCGCCCAGTGCCGTCCGCGAGTGCCAAGTCCAACAAGTAATGTGCGTATCACATGAAACTCCTTTATCCCGCAGCCCTAAGCCCCTTCAATGAAGGGGCTGCCGAGCGAAGCGCGGCTGGGGAAGTTCGTGAGAGGGTATGTACCTACGTTTTCCATAAGAATTGTTTTTTCGAGATTGTATCTTCGTTGTCTGGCAGGACAGACACGGGGGTCTGTCCCTACGGTTGATTGGTTTTTGATTGTTGATTTCGTTGTGTGTCAGAAATAAAAACTTGATTTTTTGGAGGGTAATCGAGTAAACCTTGCTCGAGGGGGATTTTGGGTCTAAATTTCAGTTCTTTTTTAATTTTGCTCGAATCAATCGCGCCGTGACGGGGTGGCATATAAGCATTC
>JAYWHB010000303.1:0-3943 GCA_043777915.1 Deinococcales bacterium | reverse complement strand
TCTCGATGACTTTGAGTTTATCCGAAACCTTTGCTCCGCCAATAATCACCACATAGGGCGATACTGGATGCTCGAGTAGTTTGGTTAATTGCACCATTTCTTTCTCGAGCAGTAAACCCGCCGCATGAGGCAGCAATCCAGCCACACCAGAAACACTCGAGTGCGCCCGATGAGCGCTACCAAAAGCATCCAAAACAAAGGCATCACCAAGCGCAGCTAAAGCAGTGTTCAACGTCGCATCATTTTTTTCTTCGCCACTTTCAAAACGCACATTCTCGAGCAGTGCCACTTGCCCGACTTGTAAGCCCGATAAGGCTTGTGCCGTTTCAGGGCTGGCAGGAGTTGACTGAACATACAAGACGCTTTTGCCTAATGCTTTCTCGAGAACTGGAACAACAGGTGCAAGTCGGTATTTTTCATCCACACCTTTAGGACGACCAAAATGCGACATTAAAATAACGGCTGCACCATGACTAAGCAGCCAATTGATGGTCTCGAGACTGGCTGTAATCCGTGTGTCATCTGATACCACACCGTTATCAACTGGCACATTGTAATCTACACGCACCAAAACACGTTTACCAGCCACTTCTAAAGAATTTAGGGTTTTCATTGTTACACCTCATGAATGCTCTAAATTGGGAAAGCCAGAACATTCTTTTGTTAGTTGGGCGAGGCTTGCCTCGCCCTGTAAGAGTAAAATATTTATAACAGCACAAAATTAAAGGCTTTTTGCAATGTGTTTAACAAGGTCAACAACGCGGTTGCTGTAACCCCATTCGTTGTCGTACCAAGAGACGACCTTGACAAAATTGCCACCCAAGACAAGGGTTTCTAAGGCACTGAAAATACTCGAGTTTGGATTGCCTTTTAGGTCAATGCTGACCAAAGGTTCTTCGGTGTACTCGAGAATGCCTTTCATTGCGCCTTCGGCGGCGGCTTTCATGGCGGCGTTAATTTCAGCCACGGTCACGGATTTATTTAAGAGTGCTGTAAAATCCACCACACTGACCGTACTAACTGGAACGCGGAAGGCAATTCCGGTAAATTTGCCTTGAAGCTCTGGAATCACTAAGCCAACTGCTTTGGCTGCACCTGTACCACTTGGCACAATGTTCATGGCAGCCGCACGGTTGTCGCGTGGGTCGCCGCGAGGACCATCCACCAAGCTCTGGCTGGCGGTGTAGGCATGGACGGTGGTCAGGATGCCTCGGTCAATGCCAAATAAATCGTTTAGCACTTTGGCGACAGGGGCGAGTCCGTTGGTGGTACAACTGGCGTTCGATACCACATGATGGTTAGCTGGGTCATAAGTATTTTCATTGACCCCCATCACAAAGGTTGGCGTGGCATCTTTAGCTGGCGCTGAAATAATCACTTTTTTTGCCCCACCAGCAATGTGAGCGCTGGCAGCAGCCGATGTCGTAAAACGCCCAGTGGATTCAATCACAATATCTGCGCCGTATTCACCCCAAGGCAATTTGCTTGGGTCTTTTTCGGCAAAGACACGGGTTTTATGACCATCTACAATGATGTAATCAGTGTCGCTCGAGATAACCCCAGGGTAACGCCCATAATTGCTATCGTATTTTAGCAAATGCGCTAATTCGGCATTGTCTGTTAAATCATTAACTGCCGCAACTTCGATACCAGCTTCTTGGAGTAAACGAAACACCTGACGACCAATACGACCAAATCCGTTAATACCAACTTTCATAATAAGCCTCCTGTTAGAAACGGTTCAAAATACTTAACCGATTAGATTCTAACACTCGAGGTATCAGGCTTTCGTAATGGGTTGTCTGGACGATAGCAAAATAGATGGAGTCAGTCCAAAAATTTCGGTTAAAAGTTCAAGACTTCTCGATGCTGGGGTTTCTCGAGGATACAATTTATAAGGAATCTCGAGCCGCAATCAAAATAGCATTCAGCATCCCAAACAATTCGGTTAAGTCATCTATGGTGTAACTTTGCACAAACTTGGTGAATGTACTTTCCTCAAGTTTGCCAAATTCCCAGAGTTTTCCATCGGTTACAACACCATACACGACTCGAGAAGGATTGCCATTGATTTTTTGTGCCGCCACCAATTCGGCAAGACACTGCGCCCACCCCTGTTGAAAATCATTTTTCTTAGCCTCTGCAACTACGATAAGCGGAGTCTCGAGAACCGTCTTACCAAGCTCAGACTTGGTGGCAATTAAATAATCTGGTGTTCCAGAAAGTGCTTGGTCAAAACCAATGGCTTTTTGAATCCAAAGTGAAAACGAATTTGCAAAAGGTTTATAGACTTCGCGCAGCACAGGGAAAATAATTGTTTCCGAACGCGCCGCTTCTGAGGTAAAGACATCCAAGTTCTCTAAGCTAAATGCAAGTTCGTACAAAAAATTTGGCGAAGGCTCGAGCGTGGATTCTGGCAAGAAATGACTTTCCACAAAACGGATTTTGTATTCTTGTTGGACTTGTGAAATACTTTTGAAATCACTAAAAGCCATGAGAACAGTTTAGTTCAGTCAAGTGAGTGTTTAACCTACTCGAGTGGTGGTAACTGGGCGTAAAGAGTAGATAAAACCATTTCAAACTCGAGACTGGGGAAATGCAGCACTGCGTTCCCCTCGAGTTTTTTGTAACGCCATTCAGTACCATCTTTAGAAAAAACTTCGGCAATTGGTTCAGCTTGTGATAAAAGCACGTACTGCTCGAGACTGGGGATTTGTTGGTAGGCTTGCCATTTTTCGCCACGGTCAATGGCTTCGGTGCTGTTAGACAAAACTTTGATAATGATTATTGGATGATGACCAACTCGAGCATCTAATTCTTTGGTTTGTGGAGTAATGTAGGCATCTGGGTAGTAACCACGTCCAGTTGGTGTTTGTAGAACAACATCATTAAAAATATAAAAACCTTGTTTTAAGGCTTGCTGCATCAGCATGGAAATCAGCATTAAAGCAAGTAAATTGTGTTTTCTCGTTCCGCCAGCCATGACAAACAGATTGCCATCTACAAACTCATGGCGTTCTTGGCTTGTTACTTCAAATGCCAAAAATTCCTCGAAAGTAGTTAAAGTTTTAACAGGTGGCTCTCTGGTCATGGCGTTAGTATACGCGCTTTGGCTCGAGTGTAATTGCGAGTAGATTCATTACCTCAGCAATACTGACTTGGGTAAAGGCTTCTTGCCACGGTAACTCGAGAGAGTCCCAAAAACTCATAGTTCATCCTTGTATTTGACCAGTAATTCTTCTAAGGCTTCACGCAATAAACTGGCTTCAGTTCGTCCTGTGGCACTGCTTAATTTACCTAGTCGCTCGAGTTGGGCTTTTGGGTAGAAGTTACTTTTGAGGGTCATTTTATCTTCCACGTATATCGCTACACGTCCGCGTCCTTCGCGTTTGGCGCGGTACATCGCTTCGTCGGCGCAACGCATTAAATCAGCGATGGTTTTGGCATGGGGTGGTTTGGCGGCAATGCCCACCGAAAGCTGTATTTTTCTAGGAATTTCTGGGCTGATGTTGTGGCTCGAGAAGTGGTTGCGAATTTCCTCGAGCAGAATTAAGGCACTCTCGGCGGTGGTGTCTGGAATAGCCGCCGCGTATTCATCTCCGCCGATTCGTCCGACAATGGCATTTTCTGGGAGGCTGCCACTTAGGGTGCGTTCTAAACTTCGGAGAACTGTGTCGCCAGCCGCATGACCTAGGGTATCGTTGATTTCTTTGAAGTGGTCGAGGTCTATCAGGGCAAGCGCAATGGCGCTGCTCTCGAGGTGACTCAGGGCTTGTTCAAAGTCGTGACGGTTGAGAACGGGTAAGTAATTCATATGCACTCCTGTTATAAGATTGTAAACATATATATATCACACATAATATATATATGTCAAACATATCGTGTTCTTGCCCTTGCAAGTCTTGTCACGTCTCGAGTAACATAAGCCTACATGGAAGCCCAT
>JAYWHB010000302.1:0-3952 GCA_043777915.1 Deinococcales bacterium | reverse complement strand
ACGGTCGCGCTTACCGCCCTCTCGCCAAACTTAGCGGCAACAGTGTCGCAAAATAATTTCGGAGGAAACACCATGAAGAAATACGTTCGTTACGCCCTGCCCGTCCTCGCTATCGCCCTTCTCTCGAGCCTCGGTCTTGCCGAAGGTGAAGTTGTCGCTGGTTTAAGCGACGGTAACGGCTTAGCCGCCATTGGTGCTGGCTTGGCACTCGGTTTGGCTGGCGTTGGGGCTGGTATTGGTCTGGGTCAAATTGGTGCGGCAGCCGCCGGTGCAGTTGCCGAAAAACCAAGCATGTTCGGTCAAATGATTGTTTACTTGGCGCTCCCAGAATCCATCGTTATCTTCGGGTTCCTCATCGCCAATACACTTGCCGGTAAGGTCTAATATGGCAGACCTTGCCAAACTGCTCGAAAGCGAAGCCAGTGCCGAAATCGAAACGATTTTGGCAGAAGCTCGTGGTCGTGCTGATGGCATCGTAAAACTGGCAGAAGAGCAAGCGAAAAGCATTCTCGAGGGTAAGCGTCGTGCGCTCGAGAATGAACTGTCCGCCGCGAGGGTACGTGCCAAAAGCGCGTCTGACCTCGAGGGTTCAGCGCTCAAGCTCGGAGCGAGTCATGGTGCTAGTCAGCAAGCCTTTGTCAGTGCCGAATCAGAATTGCGTAATTTTACAAAATCCGCCGAGTATGGCAATGTTCTCGAGAAACTCATTCGTGAGGCTTCCACAGCCCTTGGTGGTTTATCAAAACTCGAGGTGCATTCTACCGACCTTGAAATTGCCAAAAAAGCTGTTGCTGCGGCTGGCTTAAACATCGAAGTTCATGCCAATAATGCGATTGAAACTGGTGTTCGCGGTGTTGGGCTTAGCGGCTCGAGCAGCGTCACCAATACGCTTTTAGGTCGTTTAGGGCGAGCCAAAGACGGTTTGTTGTCCGATGTCGCAAAGGTCTTAGGGTAATTCTTATGCCAGATGATTATGGTTATATCAATGCTCGAGTGCGGGTGATGCACTCTGGATTGGTGACCAAGAAACTCGATGAAGCGATTAACGCGGCTTCGTATTCCGAGTTTTTAAGAATCCTGTCCGAGACCAGCATGAGTAGCGACTTAGGCGATGCAACTGCCAGTGGTGCGGGTTTGGTGCAACTCGATGCAGCACTTTCCAGAAACTTTTTTAATACCGCCCAAAAAATTGTCGGTATGGGGTCAGGTTCGGCGGGTAAAGACATTGCGCTGCTGTTTGCCCGTTACGACTTACTGAACTTAAAAGCTGTGGCTCGAGGAAAAATCGGTGGGCGCAGTCCAGACGAGATTATGGCAAATTTAACCCCAGCTGGTAGCCTCAAACCTGTGGTGCTACAAGCCTTAGCCAGTGCTTCTGACATTGGAAACTTGGCAGGCGTGGCTGGAGTCAATGCCTCGCCGCTTGCCAGTGCTTTTAGAAAAGCTGCCCAAGTTTTAACCGCCGACAACAATCTGCTCGAATTTGAGGTTGCCCTTGATCAAGCCTATTACAGCGCCGCCATCAAAGGCGCAGACTCGGGTGTCCTAAAAGATTATTTGCGCCGCGAAGTAGACGGGGCAAATTTGCTGACCGCCATGAAGTTAAAAGCCTCGGGTGTCAGTGCCAATTCGGATTTGTACTTTGTAAAAGGTGGCAAAGAAGTGGGTCAGGCGCGTTTTGACCAAATTGTAAGTGGTAATGGCGGACTCGAGGGCTTAACAGCTTTTGCAAGGGTCTCTGAGACCACCGACTTAGGACAAGCCGAAAATGCCGTTCGCAGTGTCATGCTCGAGAATGCCAAAAAAGCCTACACGGGCGATGCGCTTGGCATTGGCGTGGTGATTGGTTTTTTGAAAGAAAAAGAACAAGAAGTTGCTTTGGCGCGTTTAATCGCTCGAGCCAAGTTCTACAACGTCCCCACCGATGTGATTAAAAAGGAGGTCGGACGTGGCGCTTAAACTCGCAGTTCTAACCGATGGCGAAACCGCTACGGGCTTTCGTCTGGCTGGCGTGGATGTTTTAGAAGCCACCAAAGACACCGCTATTAAAATCCTAGATGCTGCCATTCAAAGCAACTCCTTTGGTTTAATCGCGGTGGATGAATCGGTCATCGCTGACCCAGCCAAGTCACTCGAGCGCCAAATGCGCGGACGGCAATTGCCAGTATTGTTGCCGATTCCAAGCCTGACCGCCGCTTTTTCTGACAGCGTAGACGCAAAAGCCTATATGCGAGAACTGGTACGCAGCACCATTGGATTTGAAATAAAACTTTAGGTAAAAGAAGAAAAGTTAAAGGATAAAGTATGAACAATTCAACAGTCACTTTTGCCTTTTGCCTTTCGCCTTTTGCCTCTCCTGGAGGTACAAATGGCAGGTAAAATTAAGAAAATTGCCGGTCCAGCCGTAATCGTCGAGGACTTAGAAGGCGCGAAAATGAACGATATTGTTCGCGTCGGCAAAGAACAACTCGTCGGCGAGATTATTCGTTTGGACGGTAAGGAATGCTTCGTGCAAGTCTACGAAGACACAAACGGTTTGTGTGTGGGCGAAACAGTCATCACCACCAATTTGCCGCTCGCGGTCGAACTTGGTCCGGGGATGCTCAATGGGGTGTTTGACGGAATCCAACGCCCTTTAGACAAAATCCGTGAAGCCTCTGGCGATTTTATTGCCCGTGGAGTGAATGTTAAATCGCTCTCGAGAACCCAAAAATGGGCTTTTACCCCGACTTCTAAAGTTGGCGACAAAGTTCTTGGCGGCTCGAGTATCGGTAGTGTTCCAGAATTTAGTTTTGTCCATAAAATTCTTGTTCCACCAAACATTTCTGGGGTTATCAAAAGCATTAAAGAAGCTGGCGAGTACACCCTTGATGATGTCATGGCAGTTCTCGAGGATGGCACTGAACTGCGGATGTACCACACTTGGGCAGTGCGTCGTCCGCGCCCGGTCACCAAGAAACTCGAGCCTAATTTGCCGTTCTTGACCGGAATGCGAATTTTGGATGTGCTTTGTCCATTAACTGCTGGTGGTACAGCCGCCATTCCAGGTCCGTTCGGGGCAGGTAAAACCGTAACCCAACAAAGCGTAGCCAAGTACGGTAACGCCGATGTTGTGGTTTATGTTGGATGCGGCGAACGCGGCAACGAAATGACCGACGTGTTGGTAGAATTCCCAGAACTCGAAGACCCCAAGACTGGTAAGCCTTTGATGCAGCGCACACTACTGTTGGCGAATACTTCCAATATGCCAGTAGCAGCCCGTGAAGCCAGTTTGTACTGCGGTATTACTTTGGCAGAATACTTCCGCGACCAAGGTTACGCCGTTTCGATGATGGCAGACAGCACCAGCCGTTGGGCAGAAGCCCTGCGTGAAATCGCTTCGCGTTTGCAGGAAATGCCAGCCGAGGAAGGCTACCCGCCGTACCTCGCTTCGCGTCTTAGCGCATTCTACGAACGTGCAGGTCGCGTTACAACGCTGGCTGGTGACACTGGTTCAGTATCGGTCATCGGTGCGGTCTCCCCTGCTGGTGGCGACTTCTCCGAACCTGTGACCCAAGCCACCTTGCGTATCACTGGTGCATTCTGGGCGCTTGATGCGAGTTTAAGCCGCGCTCGTCACTTCCCCGCGATTAACTGGGCGCAGAGCTACAGCTTATTTAACCGTATCCTCGAGCCTTGGTACAGAGAAAACATTGCCAAGGACTACCCAGAAAAGCGTATTGCCCTGATTAACTTGTTGCAAAAAGAAGCTGCGCTTCAAGAGGTGGTGCAGTTGGTCGGACCTGACGCACTAGCCGATAACGAGCGCCTGAGTCTCGAGGTTGGACGGATTGTGCGCGAGGATTTCCTCCAACAAAACGGCTACGACAAAGTAGATGCTTCATGCAGTATGCAAAAAGCTTACGGCATGATGAACATGATGCTCGAGTTGTACAAAGCTGGCGATAATATG
>JAYWHB010000301.1:0-3956 GCA_043777915.1 Deinococcales bacterium | reverse complement strand
TAAAACAATTGAAAATACTTAACAGTGGCTCTAAACACAGAGTAAAACGTAAAATACAAAGAAATTGCGCTTAGCTAATTCATAAAAATAAAATAACGCTCAAGCCACACTCACAGGCTTAAAGTACGCCTTGTTCATCAGGAGGATTTATGCGAATTACAATTGGATTGGTCAGCACCATCTTGATTCTCGGCACTCACGCTCACGCTAAAGACTGGTACGTTTCCGCCAATCGCGGCACTGGGCGCGAAGGCACTCGAGCCAGTCCAGTACGTGACTTAGGTATCATCTCGAGCCAACTCCAAGCTGGTGATAAAGTCTTTATTGCCACAGGAAGGTACTTAGGTCGCGGTGAAAACGGGGCAGATAAAATAACCGTACCAATTGAAATTCAAGGTGGTTACGCCGATGATTTTAGTAGCCGCGACCCGTGGAAAGCCTTTAAGACCGTCTTTAGTGGTTCAAACAAATCTGATAACTTCTCCACAGAAACTCGTTTATCCATAGACACCAGTAGCTATTCGACCAACCTCGAGACCAAAGCCCATAAAGTTGTGGTTGAAGGCATAATCTTTGATAACGCCGAACGCAACACCTACGCCAACGCTAGTCAAAACAAAATCATTCGCAAAGGCAACGGTTCTGATAAACCCTCGCCTGAAAGTGGTGCTTTAAGTATCACCACAGGATTTAATGGCGATATTCTGGTACGCAACAACATTGCCTTAAATACTGCGCCAACCGTTGGCGTATTTGCGTTCTTCCCCGGCAAAGCTGCCAAGGTGGACATTCTCAATAACTCTGCGGTTAACAACACAGGCGTGGCGTATCACCTCTCCAAAAGTTACTTTAGCGACAATGAAAACGATTACCCAAGATTCAATATGCAAAATAACGTGGCGATATTCACCCAAAAATACGACCCCTTTGCTACCTTTGGCGGCTCGAGCGTGATGCTAGAAGCTGGCACAAAAGTTGCACTGCTAAACAATGTCTTTGCAATGAATGACTTTTACGGTATAGACAATGCCAGACGCGCCAAGAATGTCACGCTAAAAGACAATTTATTTATGGGCAATTTGGTCTCAGATTACCTCGAGTTTAACACTAAAGTCAAACTCAGTGCAATCCAAGAAATCCCAGAATTACTCAGTGTCGCCACAGGCAACCGCAGCGCTACAATCAAACTACCAATCTCGAGTGCATGGGCAAGTAAATACTTTGGACGCAACATCATAGACCGTGCCGCCGTCGAAGGCGCAAGTGGTGGACTGAACACCAGTGCTAATGACCTCCGCAGTATGCTCGGGCTGCCGCTCCAAGGCGCAGTGGTCAATGCCGATTCTGACATTTGGCTACCTAGAATTGGTTTTGAAGACGCAGCCAAAGTCAGCGCCAGATACGCCCAGAACCACGGTTGTTTCACACCAATCTACAAATAAATCGCCACCTCGAGCCTAAAAACTCGAGGTGAACTATTTTCCAGAACTAAAAAGTACATTGAGCAAGAAAAACACCGCCACAATCCCACCAATCACCAGTAGTACATGCGGCAAAATAATGCTGTAGGCGGCTAAAGTCAGGGCTACAAAGTCCTTCATATCGGCTTTTAGGGGCGGTGCGTCATCGGCTGTTTCGGTAATAGGTGAATCGTTACGGTACACACCTTGGGGCAGGTTGTCTTTCATAGCACAACTCTACACCGTCTCGAGGGCAATTTGATGACGTGAGAAGATGACACACCGCCCTGTATGCCTCGAGTAAGCTGGCATCATGTTTGAGATTAAACGCCGTAAAACCGTGGCTGTAAACATTGGCGGGGTACTCATGGGCAGTG
The DNA here is from genome assembly GCA_043777915.1 of Deinococcales bacterium. Taxonomy (GTDB): domain Bacteria; phylum Deinococcota; class Deinococci; order Deinococcales; family JAAFIG01; genus JAAFIG01. The sequence continues at coordinate 2,119 of JAYWHB010000301.1, read as the reverse complement.
ACCATCCAATTGTGGTGCAGAGTATGACCAACACTGATACTGCCGACGCAATTAAAACCGCCTCGCAAGTGATTGAATTGGCGGCGGCTGGCTCGGAGATTGTGCGAATCACCGTCAACAACAAAGAAGCCGCCGCAAAAGTCCCCGAGATAAAAGCGCGTATCGAAGATGCTGGCTATCCTGTGCCTTTGGTGGGCGATTTTCATTACAACGGTCATATTCTGCTGCGCGAATATCCCGAAACCGCCAAAGCGCTTGCTAAGTACCGCATCAACCCCGGTAATGTCGGTGTCGGCAAAAAACACGATGATAACTTTAGAACCATGATTGAGGTGGCTAAAGAGTTTGACTGCCCAGTGCGAATTGGGGTCAATTGGGGCAGCCTAGACCAAGCGATGGTGATTCGGATGATGGATGAAAATACCAAAAATGGTGGAATCCTCAGTGCCGAAGCAATCATGATTAACGCCATGCTTGAGAGCGCCATCTCGAGTGCTGAAATGGCTCAGAATTACGGACTGGGCAAAGATAAAATTATCATCAGTACCAAAATTTCCAATGCTCCAATGCTCTGGAATGTCTACACACGTTTGTCTGAGGCTAGTGATTATGCACTGCATCTTGGATTAACTGAGGCTGGCATGGGAACAAAAGGCATTGCTGCCTCGAGTGCTGCCCTAGCGCCACTTTTGGCTCAAGGCATCGGCGATACGATTCGGGTTAGTTTAACCCCAGAACCCGGTGCGTCTCGTAAACTCGAGGTTGAAGTTGCCAAACAAATTTTGCAAGCGGTCGGCGCACGGTTTTTTAGTCCGCAAGTCACGGCTTGCCCCGGGTGCGGACGCACCACCAGTAGTTTGTTTCAAGAACTCGCCCAAGATATTCAAGCCAGTTTAGATAACAACATGAACACATGGAAAAAAACCCATCCCGGTGTCGAAAACATGACCGTCGCGGTGATGGGTTGTGTGGTCAATGGACCCGGCGAATCTAAGCACGCCAACATTGGCATTAGTTTACCCGGCACGGGCGAAGAACCAAAAGCTCCTGTCTACCGCGATGGGGCGTTGGTCACGACTCTAAAAGGCGCACACATCGCCGAGGAATTCATGGGCATGGTAGCAGAATACGTCGAGAATCGGTATGGGAAGTCGGCGGCTCGAGGATAGACAAAACTAAGTGTCAAGGCTATACTTTAAGCATGAAATACAACGTTATTTTGTATCCATCTGACCAAGGCTTTGCAGTCGAAGCCCCTGATTTGGTTGGTTGTTGGTCTCAGGGTGCAACTCAAGAAGAAGCATTAGAAAACATTGGAATTGCCATTCAAGAATACTTTGAATTCACCCAAGAGCAAACAGGAAACCGTCCTGTGATTGAACCAAGTTTTATAAGGCAAATCGAAGTGGCAATCTAATTTATGCCCAAATTACCAGGAATTCATCATTTAGAAGCCATACGAGCCTTTGAAAAAGCTGGTTTTTGGGTCTCGAGACAAGGAAAACATACCATCATGTACAACGGATTGATCACCCTAATCATTCCTCGCCATAATCCAATAGATGCAATGACAATGGGTGGTTTGATTAAAGCTGCGGGTTATAAAGTTGAAGATTTTCGTCGCTTTTTATGAATCTCCCACTTGGACAAAATGTAACACTGCTTAATTCGCTCGAGACTGGTTTAATCGCCCTGCACAAACCAGATGGCATCATGTCGCATCCAAACGAGACTCGAGCCAACCCAAAAGCCTTACTGACTTGTAACTACGACCTCGAGCATGAGCGTTATTATTGGCACGGCGGCGAGTTATTCTTGCTGCACCGCTTAGACAGCCCAACCAGTGGTGTGATTTTGGGCTGTACCGATTTTGCACTGGCTCGAGCCATTCAAAAAGCCTTTGAGGACAACGCCGTACAAAAAACCTATCGGGCTTTGGTCTTTGGTAGTCCAGTCAGTAAAAAAGAAACTTGGCAAGATAGGCTCGAGAAAAACGGGACTGGCAGTGTGATTGCAAGGGGCAAACCCAACGCTTTAACTGAAACAAAACTGGTCAATACCACTCGGCTCGAGGATGGAATTTTTTCGGAATTAGAACTGAAACCAAAAACTGGCAAAA
>JAYWHB010000300.1:0-3969 GCA_043777915.1 Deinococcales bacterium | reverse complement strand
TCGAGGGACTGGTTATGTGGTGGACTGCCTATTCTCGAGTAAATTGACCTTAAAAGCAGGTTCTTATGCAGATGTAGTCAAAGCGTCGGTAGCTTTAGGACATGATACCGATACGACGGCTTGTGTGGCTGGTGGTTTAGCTGGCTTGCGGGATGGTGTTACTGCTATTCCTCGGCGTTGGCAAGAAGCCTTACGAGGTCGGGAATTACTTGAGCCTTTGATGAAAGCACTTCTCGAGCATCGGAAAAAGTAGTGCTGCATGAACCCAGATGATTCATTGGTGCAGATTGGGAGAATCGAACTCCCGTTATTTGCATGGCAAGCAAGCGTCTTCAACCACTAGACGAAATCTGCAAAAGCCTCTGCTTGTGTGGCAATTCTTTTAGCGGTGAATTGCCCTTTGCTCCCGCTCGAGCAAAGAAAAACAGAGGTGTTGACCCCACGCGGTGCGGGGTATGGAGCAGAAGGACAGGATTCGCACCTGCATTATCGCCCGGAAAGGCGCATCTTACATTTAGAAGACTTCTGCATTTGGAGCAGTCAGTGGGAATCGCACCCACATTCTCTGGTTGGAAGCCAGACATCTTAAGCTATTGGACGATGACTGCATGGTGGGTTTCCTCGGGTTTGAACCGAGACCGCGCAGCTTAAAAGGCTGCTGCTCTACCTATTGAGCTAAAAACCCATGTGGGGAAATAAACCCCATTTTGATGATCTCGAGGAGAATTGAACTCCTTCCTGTCGGGTGAAAACCGCGTATCCTGACCATTAGACGACGAGACCATTTGGAAGGGAAACTGAGACTCGAACTCAGATTTGACAGCTTCAAAGACTGTTGCGTTACCAATTACGCTATTTCCCTACATTGTTTCAGAAAGACTCGAGCAAGTTATGTAGCACATACAGGATTTGAACCTGCTCTCCGTGAGGATAACCAATAACTGTGGTACTTCGGCTCGAGGAAATTAAATGCTGACTGGTACATAAATACGAACTTCTGTTTCGAGGCGATTGGCTAATTTTCGGCGTTCGATTTCAAGGTCAAAACTGGTTTGTAAGTTCAACCAGAAACGCTCTGAATTGCCAAAGAATCGTGCAAGCCGCAAGGCAGTTTCGGCACTGATGCCACGTTTTCCAAGCACAATTTCGTTAATTCGACGGGCTGGCACACTGATATTTTGTGCAAGTCGGTACTGGCTAAGTCCAAGTGGCTCGAGAAATTCGTGTTGTAGTATTTCGCCCGGGTGAACTGGTTCAAGTTTCATGCTAACCCCTTTTCTTGCTCATAAAACAGCACCTTACGGGCTATTCGCGCTTAGTGGTAATCCACAATTTCGACATCAAAAGCGTCATTCTCAAACCATACAAAACAAATTCGCCACTGGTCGTTAATGCGGATACTGTATTGCCCTACACGATTGCCGCTTAGTTTCTCGAGCCGATTGCCTGGTGGTACTGTTAAATCCATGAGTGTTACTGCTGCGTCAAGTATTGCTAGTTTTCGTAGTGCAGGGCGAAGAATCGTTACGGGTAATCTTCTTGGTGACTCGAGTTGAAAAAGCAGTGCGGTATCCTTATCTCCAAATGAACGAATCACACTTAAAATAGTAACGTATTCCGTTACTACTGACAAGTGCTTTGGTCGAGAGACTTGGAATTGAACCAAGACTTACTGTGCTTCAGACAATCGTGCAGACCCACTACACCATCTCTCGAGATTATGAACCCACTTCGTCGGGGCATTCTGGGTGCGGTGGTGGGAGTTGAACCCACCAGCCGAGCTTATGAGACTCGGCGCATCACCGGACGCACACCGCATTAAAGGTTGACGCACACACCGCATCATTGGTCGAAGATGATGGAATCGAACCATCGTTATCTGCATATCAGACAGGTGTCCTACCATTGGACGAATCTTCGTTTCTCCTCGAGTTATTAGGAGGTAATACTCGAGGGGTGCGCTATTTTTTAGCGCTCTGGTCGGTGCGGTAGGGGTCGAACCTACGACTTCTGCTTTGTAAGAGCAGCACTCATACCACTGAGTTACGCGCCGTCTGGCTCGAGAATTTTCTAGATTCTCGAGTGTGGTGGAAAAGGTCGGACTCGAACCGACAACCTACGCTGTGCAAGAGCATTGCTCCCCCAATTGAGCTACTTCCCCATCTGATCGAGCGTGCAAGAATTGAACTTGCCTAATGTCCTGTGTCCAAAACAGGAGACCCTCCTTGAGTCTGACGCTCGAGAATAAGTGAAACCGAAAGGATTTGAACCTTTAGTCCATCGTTTAAGAGACGACTGCTTTACCTTTAAGCTACGATTCCATAAAGTGACCTCGGCAAGGCTCGCACTTGCATCCTCGAGCTTCGCACGCTCGCGCTCGTCTAATTGAGCTTCGGGGTCATGTGGTGAACCGAGCAGGACTCGAACCTGCGGCTTCCATGTTAGAAGCATGGCACTCTGTTCCACTGAGTTATCGGTTCGCCCATGTATTCACTGGTTCTTTTATTTCAATGTCTCGAGCAAGTGTTGGTCTGGGAATGCGGTTTGTGCCGCGTCAAATTAAAAGTTTGGGGATAACCCAGAATCCTTCGGCTCGAGTGTTTTTTGGAGAATCGGGCAGGACTCGAACCCGCAACATCCACGTTCGACGCGTGGCGCTCTATCCTTTGAACTACCGATTCAGGTACTCGTGTGAACTACCGATTCAAGTTTGTGTAGTTGCGAACAAGTGGATTCTCGAGGGAAGTTTTAATTCCATTAAAAGGGGATAACCCTCGAGATTCGGCTCGCAGTTTTGGCGGTTCTGGCGGGAATCGAACCCGCGTTTCCTGATAGACAGTCAAGTATCGTAAACCACTGGATCACAGAACCTTTTTATGGTCTCAAACACAGACCTATGGCTGACTCGGTAGGGATCGAACCTACGACAACCTGATTAACAGTCAGGCACTCTACCTCTGAGTCACGAGTCAATAAATGGATACGGAAGGATTTGAACCTCCAATGTACGAAGACGCTTGGGTTACAACCAAGTGCAATAGCCGTTCTGCCACATACCCATGTGGATGACTGGTATGTCATCCATGATTCTCGAGTTGTACGTCTCGAGACGTTCTGCCTCTTAGAATGATCGTGATACACCGTACAGTGCATAACCTCACGTTTTCTAAGGGGAGAAAAATTTGGCATTCGAGTTGTCAAGGAATTCACTCGGAGACGAGTTCTAGTCGTCGCAAGCAGTTTGGGTGTATTTTTTTAGCTTCTCGAGGACACGAATTCTCGAGTTGGCGTACACCTGTGGGTTCATCGTCGGGAATCGCACCCGAGTTTCTAGGGTCACAACCTAGCGTCTTGTCTATTGGACGACAACGAACACAGTTTTTGGTTTGTTGCGGGGTACAAAAAATTTGAGCCTATCCATTGCGGGTAGGCTCAAAAGAGTTTGCCTGTTCCGCCTTACCTAATTTGATTTTCCAAAATACTCGAGAATCTACGACCTTGCCAATTGCCCTGCCCTAAGTCTGAATGTTGTTTCAGATTGGCACAATCGCTTGCCCGCATCGGGCGTGGTGCGTATTGTTTTGTGGGGTTGGTAAAGTTCATAATTTCTCCAAGTAGAGGATTTGTTTTTTCCTCGAGCAGCATAGTACCTACTGCTTTGGAGTCTTGTCATGCGTGGATGTGCTTAGTGTTGTACTAAGCCATTTGGCGCGGCACTATGTATAATTTTGAGGTATGTCGCTGATTATTCGAGATGTTCTGGCTTCGGATGCAACTCAAATAAGTGTTTTGCTGAACGATATTATTGCCACTAAACAATTTACGATTCTCGAGTCGCTCATTAGCCCAGCAGAGCAATTAGAGTTTATTGGTAACTACTCAGGATGTATTGGGTAAAACCAAACTCGTTGGCGATACAACATTTCCAATAAACAACTGCTCAAAAGCGTGAAACACATCCTGTCCTTG
>JAYWHB010000299.1:0-11258 GCA_043777915.1 Deinococcales bacterium | reverse complement strand
CGGTTTGGGTCGGTGTGCAGCACATCACGCACCACCCGCCCTAACAGCACTGGCTCGAGCATACGGCGGGTGGTTTCGACTTCGGGGAGTTCTGGCATACTGTAGTATGACCCAGAACAAGGCTTTGTGACTATGCCACCAAACGCTCTAAGGCATCCCGCAACACCAGTATTGCCGTCAGGTACTCATCAATCAATAAACGCTCGGTGGGCGTGTGGTCTAGGGTGCTGTCGCCAGGACCGTAGGCTAAAATCGGACAATCCCAGAGCGGTGCAACCACATTCATATCAGCAGTTCCTGTTTTGAGCGTCAGTTGTGGTTGAATCCCTCTGGCTCGCATCGCAACTCGAAAAGCTCGAGTTAATGGGGTATCTTTTGCACCTCGGTAGGGTTCTTCACGCCCAGTGTAATTGATTCGTAACCCCATTAAGTTCTGTTCTAACCGCACCCGCTCGAGTTGGCGCATGGCATCATCGGGGTTTAGACGCGGTGGAAGCCGCAAACCAATGACTGCTTCGCAGGTTTGCCGCAAACCATCGTTGCTGCTCGAGATGGCTTGTAGTGCCACTTGCACACTATCAAAAAGCCGTTGGTCTTGATTAAAAGCCGTTGCCCATGTCTCGAGTGCCTGAAAAAAACGAATCATATCCTCGGGAGCGGTGCTGTCTGAGCCTGCACTATGAAAATTATCTTTCTCGAGCTTTGCCCTGATAATCAATCTACCTTTATACCCCAGTGTGACCGTATCAAAACCACTTGGCTCACCAATAATGCAGTAGGCGGGGGTGTACTTACTGATTGCATGATGCGCCCCTTTGCTCGAGGGTGCTTCTTCTTCAACTGCACCAACACAAATAAATTTGGCTTTCTCGAGGGCAGCCTCGGATAACAAACTAACGGCTGCCACAAAAGTACAAAACGGACCTTTGGCATCCACGCTACCCCGACCCCATAACTCGAGTTGACCGTCTTGATTGGCTTCGATTCGCACTGGAATTTCGCCTGTGACGGTATCAATATGCCCCAGCAAAACAATTTCTTTGATCCCCGTTCCCCTTGAACCGACAGCATTGCCCGCGCCATCCATTTCTGCCCTAAAACCACGTTTGTGCATCCAGCGTACCAAATAACGGCTAACATCAGCTTCTTGGGTACTGTGGCTCTGAATTTGTACGGCTTCACGCAGCAAAGCAATAAATTCTTCTGTTTTATCTGGGGTGAGTTGGTTCACGTTCTCGAGTGTACCGTTTTTTCACAGACGCGGCAGGGTCACACCTGTCTGCCCTTGATATTTACCCGCACGGTCGCGGTAGGTCACTTCGGGTCTTGGTCCTTCAAAGAACAGCAACTGCACACAACCTTCATTGGCATACATTTTTGCAGGAAGCGGAGTGGTGTTGCTAAATTCTAAAGTAACGTGTCCCTCCCAGCCGGGTTCTAAAGGCGTAACATTTGCGACAATGCCGCAGCGTGCATATGAGGATTTTCCAAGTGCCACGACCATTACATTGTCTGGAATTCGCATGTACTCGACACTTCGCGCCAACACAAAGCTATTGGGCGGGATGATCACTTCATCGCCCTCAAAATCAATAAACGATTTTGGGTCAAAATTCTTTGGGTCTACCACCGTATTAAAAGCATTGACAAAAATTTTCCATTCCCGAGCCGCCCGAAGGTCATAACCAAAACTCGAGACTCCATAGCTAATAATTCCGCCATGTTCTCCACTGCGAACTTGGCGGTCAGAAAAAGGTTCAATCATGCCTTCTTCGAGGGCTTTTTGGCGAATCCACCAATCGGGTTGAATCATGGGCGGTAGCATAACCTGTTGGTATTGGTATCGTACAGTCTCCGAAAGAACATCGTAGCGTCTATGCCTCGAGAACCACAGTTGAACGTACTTGGTCACGCCCAGAATTCTTGGCGCGGTACAAGGCAGCATCGGCTCGAGCCATGACTTGTTTTAAGGTTTCACCTTCTAAGCAAACTGCCACGCCAATACTGACGGTAATTCGTACCCCACCGGGGTTAGCCTCAAAAATAGCGCGTCTTGAACGTTCACCGAGTAATCTGGCTTGCTCGAGATTGAGGTTTTTACCCAGCATTAAGAATTCCTCACCGCCCCAACGGGCTGTTTGGTCGCCCTGACGGGTTTGATTTTCTAAGGTGAATGCCAGTTCGCGCAGCACAATATCGCCAAAAGCATGTCCGTAGTGGTCATTGATGTGCTTAAAATGGTCAACATCTATGATTAAAAGCGCGTAGCCTATTTGACTGGCATGGGTTTGCTCGAGGTGCATTTGCATTGAACGGCGGTTCTGAATACCTGTTAGAACATCGGTATTGGCTTGGAGTTGTACAAATTTGTATTGTTGCTGCATTCTGCCAAACACAGCGATTAAACCCGTTAGAATCAGGTTTGCGACATGAAACTGCACCAAGGCATTAATTTGCAGCGCATCAAAGCGATTTTGTGAAACGGTGACTAAGGAAATAAAAATAGCCGTAGCATTGTAACCACCACTAAACCATAAAGCCATACGTGGGTTAAGGCTTAAATGGGCAACAACCACGGTGATTGGAAACCACGGAATGCCAATTCCTAGTGTTTTTTGAATTTTTAAGACTTCCAGTGCCGAAGTTGCAAAGTCAAGCAGCAAAAACGATCCAGAGGTACAAAAGGCAAAAATTTGCAGCAGTTCAACCCGTTGAGGTTGAAAAAAAAGCCAGATGGCAGCCAAGAAAAAAGTAACCGTGATAAAAGGCAGTCCGTACAGGTCAGAAAAAACGATCACTTTAGAATCTTGTAAAAATAACCAAGAAACAAAAGTCGCCAATGAACCCAGAAACAAAGCCGCCAAAGTCAGCCAGACGCGGGTGCGTCCAACTAAATCAAGTGCCTCGAGTTTAGCGTAAAAGGCTTTCATCAGCTTTAGGTGCAAGCATAGCCGAATTGAAGCCAAAAGAATACGAATTTATAAATAACGACGAGCGCCAAGGTAACGGCTGCTGTAATAGCGTTCGGCTAAACTCGAGACAATTACACCAGTGCTTGGGGTGCTGGCATGAACCATTCGGTTGTTGCCAATGTACACACCGACATGTCCAACCCCACCACGTCCGCTAAATCCTTGAAAGAACACCAAGTCGCCGGGCAATAAGCCGTTTCTCGAGACAGCCCGTCCGCCACTAAATTGAGCGCGGCTTGAATGCGGTAGGCTAACCCCCATTTGATTCATCACATAGCGGGAAAAACCACTGCAATCAAAGCTGGATGGACCCATTGAACCCCAACGGTAACTCGCACCGACTTTGGAAAACGCCACCCGTACCACATTGCTGCTCGAGCGGTTGATGGCTGCTTTAACCGATGGTTTGGCGTTTGTACCATTGCCAAGGTTAATTTGTCGCCCTACTTTTAGCGATTCGCCAATGCCGGGGTTCAGTCTGAGAATATGGGTGGTGCTGATACCGTTTTTCTGGGCGATGCGGTACAAGGTATCGCCAGATTGCACGGTATAGGTTTTGGCAACTGCCAAACTCGAGCAGACCAAGGCAGCCACAATTAAACGTTTAAGCATCTTGGGGCTGACCATAGCAAAGCCTCTAGCCGATTGTCTGTGTATTTTCTGAGTTACCCATGTCACCAGCCTAGAAACAAGTAATTTAAGAAAGTGAACCAAAGCTGTTTAATAAGGCAAGAAAATGATTAACTTGAACTTAAGACTACATAGAAAAAATCAGTATTCTCCTAATCCACTTTACTGCGAATACAAGTTTCTATTCGAGTTAAGGCTTCGGTCAGAATGGCTCTCGAGGTTGCAAAATTAATTCGCAGCCAACCAGAATAACCAGCCCCATACGGTGGTCCGTCGTTTAAGCCGACTTTGGCTTCTTCGAGTAAAATTTTATAAATATCTTTGGCAAACCCAAATTTATTAAAATCCAGCCATGCAAGGTACGTGCCTTCGGCGGGGATACAGGTCACTTCGGGCAAGTGCTGCATAAGCCAACTGTTTAAGAAATCACGATTGTCCCGTAAATAATTCAGAGTCTCCTCGAGCCAAGCGCCGCTTTCTTCAAGTCCAACCCGCCACATTTCCATGCTGAAAATGTTTGGGTGTCCCATCAATCCTTTGGTGGCTTTTTGAATCCGCTCGAGTAAAGCTGTGTTATGGGCAATAATCACCCCGCCACCAAAACCAGCCGTGTTAAAGGCTTTACAAGGTCCTGTCAGCGTTACGGTACGCGCCGCCATTTCTGGGCTGAGGCTGGCAAAAGCAATGTGTTGCCCTTCAAGTCGCAGCATTGAATGCAGTTCGTCAGTAATCACCAATAAATCATGACGCAACACAAAATCGGCTAATTGCTCGAGTTCAGAACGCTTAAAAACCCGTCCAGTCGGATTTTGTGGGTTACAAAGCATAAACACCTTGGTTTTTGGAGTCACTAACGACTCGAGGTGAATAAAATCTATTTCCCAACCAGATTCGGTTCGCCGCATTGGATTCTCGAGGGCAATTCGCCCGTGGTCGCGCACACTGCTTAAAAACGGTGGGTAGATGGGTGTTTGGGTAATCACTTCGTCGCCCACACTGGTCAAGCCCTGAATCGCAGCGTACAAGCCCGGTACAACACTCGAGACCAGCATCAGGTTTTTATTTTCTAAGCCCAATAAACCATAACTTTCTTGTTGCCGAATAATGGCAGCCAGCAAACGCGGGTCGCCACCTATAAACGGATAGCCAAGGTTGTACTCGAGCCGAGCGATTATCGCTTTTTTAATTTCCTCGGCAATTGGAAAATCCATATCTGCCACCCAAAGCGGCAAAACCCCTTCTGGGTAATAATTCCATTTAATCGAATAAGGGTCACGCAAGCGGCTCGGCTCGAGGGCATCAAAATTAGACATGGGAAGAGTATAAAGGCAAAAGGCGAAAGTTAAAAGGCGAAAGCAAAACCTTGCCCTCTAACTTTTGCCTTCTTTGTAGACAGCCACACCGTAAGGTTCGATAAGACTGTCTCCAATTAGAAATTCGGTGTCTGGGTCTAGCGGTAGGGCAATTCCGCCTCGAGTCCAGTTTTGGGCATAGACCAGTCCGCCGCGTTTGGTTAAGCGCAGTCCATGCTCTAAGTCTTGGTGGGTAATGCCAGCGCGGAATAGGGCGTACTCGAGGGTGCGTCCTAGGATTCGTTCACCCCAAACACCAATGTAGATGATGCCGCCTTTGCCTAAGGGTCGGTGGGTGATGCCAGCTTGGTTATAAAGTGGGTCGTCGAAGTATGTGCCTAGAATTCGGATGTCCAGGTCGAGGATTTCTAGGGATTCGTTCCAGGTGTGGGTTTCAAAGGTTTGGTCAAAGGCTTCGATTCTGGGGGTCAGTCCGGGGCGGAGGCTGTCAAAGTTTTTGACCCGCACACCCGCCAGCTTGGTGATTGGGTTTTCTTTGGGGATTGTGCCAGTCGGGTCACGAAAACCAGAACGCGAGCCAAAAACAATGGTTGCGCCGTTTTGGGCGTACTGCTCGAGGTGGGCAGCAAGTTCGGGTGAGCCAATAATTAGGGCGGGGGCAATAATCAGGTCATAGGCACTTAAGTCCGACATCGGGTGTTGGATGTCGAGGTCTACACCGACTTGGCGCAGTTGCGTGTAAAAAGATTGGACTTGTAACCAGTATGAACTGTTGGCGTTGTGTTTTTGAACGTCGTATGCCCATAAGGATTCGTAATCGTGAAGCAGACAAACCTTGTGTGGCTCGAGGGCATCGGACAATGTTGATAATTTTGGCGCGAGGCGTTTAACCTCGAGAAAGCCCCTGTCTTGGCTGCCGTCGTGTCTGAGCAAACCCGAGTGGTAATCTTCTTGGGCTTGCCTCGCGGCTTGCCATCTAAAATAAGTGACTGAATCTGCGCCGTGACTGATGGCTTGCAGTGTCCAAAGTTGGACTGCGCCGGGCGCGGGCAGAGGGTTGTACGGCGACCAATTGACTTGACCGCATTGTTGTTCCATCACCCAAAAAGGCTTATTTTTTAATCCTCGGTAGAGGTCGTGGTTAAAACTGATTAAATCGGGATGTCCAGTACGGGCAAACGCCAGTTTGTTCTCTTCAGATGTATTAAAAAACTCGAGCATTCCCGTCGGGTAATTATCCCAAGTCACAAAATCCAAATGTGCAGCAGCTTTGTAATGGTCAAAGTCCGAGAAGAAAATCATATAATTGTGGGTCACAAAACGGTTTGGGCTGTGGGTACGAAGAATCTGGGTTTGCATTTGGTCATAAGCAATCAGTTGGTCACTCGAGAAGCGCATAAAGTCGAGGACATGGCTAGGATTGGCTTCGGTCACGGTTAAATTGGGCAAACCAATCCCTGCCCAAGCGCTGTATTCTTGTGACCAAAACGCGTTTCCCCATGCAGCATTGAGCGCCTCGAGAGAAGTGTATTTTTTCTCGAGCCAGCCCTGAAATTTTTGCTTGGCTTGGAGACTGTATGAACGGGTGGTGTCGTGGCAGCCGTACTCGTTATCAGTTTGCCAACCCGCTATGGCAGGGTGATTGCCGTAACGTTTTGCCAGTACCTCGACAATTCGCGCCGATTCTTGCCAGTAGACATCGCTCGAGAAATCATAGTGTCGTCTCGAGCCAAATTCACGCACCCGCCCGTGGGCATCTACTGGTAAAATTTCGGGGTGCAAGCGTACCAACCACGCTGGCGGGGTCGCGGTGGGCGTACAGAGAACCACCCGCAAACCTTCGGCATGAAGTGCGTCTATGGCAGCATCCAACCACGCAAATTGGTAATTGCCTGCACTCGGCTCGAGTTTAGACCAAGCGAACTCACCAATTCGCACATAGGTTAAGCCAAGCTCACGCATTTTTTTGGGGAACACAGCCCATTCGTCGGCTGGGATGTGTTCGGGATAATCGCAGACACCAAGGGAAAGCGGCATGATGCAATGTTACCGCAATTTACGCCAATGCCATGAGCATTTTTAGGACACTCTCGAGTTCAAGGGCTGCCCCACCGACCAACGCGCCGTTGACATTCTGGCGGCTGCACAAGGCTTTGATATTATCGGGTTTGACACTGCCGCCGTACAATAAGCGCATATCGTTGGCAATTGCACCGTATTTGCCCACAAACCATGTTCGCATCGCGTTGCCCATGTTCTCGGCATCGTCTGGGGTAGCGGTTTTGCCTGTGCCAATTGCCCAAATCGGTTCATAAGCCACGGTTAGCCACTCGAGGCTACCCGCAAATTCGCTTTGCACCAATTCTGGGGTTAGCCACGCCAAGGCGGTTTCGAGTTGACCAAGGGTGTACTGCTCGGCATTTCCCGCTTCTCGAGTCTCGAGTTTTTCGCCGACACATAAAATTGGTTTAACCCCGCCACGGATTGCCACAGCCGTTTTTTCACCAGCCATGATGTCGGTTTCATTGTGGTATTCACGGCGTTCAGAATGCCCAATCACCACATAAGTACAATCAAGTTCGTTGAGCCATTGCACCGCCACTTCGCCGGTATATGCGCCTTTGGAATACTGCGAGACATCCTGAGCGCCCAAACGCACCTCAGAGCCACGCAGCGCATTGCCAAGGCGGTCTAAGCTGACCGAAGGTGCAACCACTGCGAGGTCGGCTAGTAGTTCGTCTGGCAGTTGCTCGAGCAGCGCCCGACCCCAAGCATAGCTTTCGGCAGGACCTTTTTGAAGTTTCCAATTTAAGGCGAGTAATGGTTTCATATCTCTATTCTATCGTATCTCCTGCCACCAGTGCCGCCCCAAGTGCCGTGGCGTAGCCTCGGTCAGTCGGAATAATCGCGGGGGTACTGACCCCATAAAATCCCCAAACTCGGTGGATGGCTTTCTGTATTGGCATTAAATCTGGTAAATGCCCGACAATCACAATCTGCTCTAAGCCATTGGCTTTGGCAGCATTTAAGGCAATCACAGCAATCACTTGCGAAACCAGCGTCACTAACCCCGCCGCTAAATCTTCGCGGGATGGGGCTGATGACAGTTTAATAATTCGCCCCAGATTGACCGCCGTGGCATCGGCAGGAAGGCTGCCAATGCCGCCGCCAATCACATCGGCAAGTGTGCCATCCACGGCGGCAGGGTCGCCAAGCGCCGCTAGGGAGGCAATCTCGAGTGGGTCGGCAGTCCCAAGGCAGAGTTTAGCCAAACCTAAGAGCGTCCCGCCTCCTACAGCACTTCCTGTCACATGCTGACAAGTTTTGCCCCTTGCCGCAATCATGGCTGTACCCGTGCCTGCCGAAACAACCAGCGCTTCGGATAAACCTGCCATGTGTAGACCACCACGCCCAACCGCATCGGCTTCGCCGACTTTAACAATCGGGATACCCTTAAATGAATCTGGCAGTTCACGGTGTCGTCCGCCAGTCGTACCAATGGCTTTGAGGGTCTCGAGTTGCACCCCACCTTCGCCAAGTGCTGCCCGAGTCGAGTCAAGGCTTGCGCCAGTACAATCCATCCGCCAACCGCGTTGCAAGATATTTTGCTCGAGCAGCACACCATCAAGGTTGGTCATGCCAAAATCTAAACCAAGAATCATGGGCAGTAGTGTAACGCCCAAACAACCGAGATGCTATTTATCCCTGAAGAAGCGCCCTTGCTCGAGCCTCACGCCAGAGTTGCAAAGCAACACAGATTGCGCCGCACAGCAGCACAAACCAAAGGTAGACTTGCGGTACACCTAGCACCAAACAAATCCCAAGCAGTAATAATTGGGTGCTTAACTCGAGATTCGCCAGCACAAACAGGCTGCTCGCTTCGTAATACTCGAGCCGAGCTTGTTCTCGAGCGGCTTGGTTGGGATGCTTTTTGTAAATCTGCTCAAATCTTTTCTCGCAAAAAGCCCGAATCAGGTTGTCTTGGGGCTTAAAAACAGTGGCATAAAATTGCTCGAGAAAACGCAGGACAGTTTGGTTTTCTTTAGATGTATCTGGGGCGGGGCGAAAGTATTCTTGGCGCTCGAGCCGGTAGAGGTATTCCCAATTAAAGTCTAAACTGAGTAGCAATGTAAAAATGACAAAGGCAATCATTGCCAGTAACCACTGCCCAGAGTACGCACCCAGTCCAGCAAAAAGGGCGGTATTAACAATAAAATCCCCTTCGGTGTCAGCGTAGCGTCCAATTTCTGAAACCATCCCCGAAGCCCTTGCCAGTTGTCCATCGGCGTTATCCAGCACAGTTTTAATCTGAATCAGCACGGCTGCCCAAATCAATTCGCCTCGAGCAATCAAAAACCCAGCAATCACGCCCAAAATGGTATGAAAAATCACCAGACTGGTTGGTGCAACCCGTAAAGGCAGTAACACCAATACCACCAAATGCGCCAGTTTACGAAAGCCGTACTCGGAAACATACTCGACTCGAGGGCGGGCTTTTAAGGATTTTTGAAAGGTGTTTTCGGACACCCGTACAGTCTACTCCTGACCAAAGCATGACAATCTAACCAAAAAAAACGAGGGCAGTCTGCCCTCGTTCTCGAGAAAACGATTTAGAAGGTGGTGCTGCTGACATCTGCACAAAGTGGTACAACACCTAGGGCAGCCTGTTCATGAACATTGATGTATGCTCCTAAGTTAGCAATGGTTGTGGCGGTATTGCTGGTGTTGGTAAAGGTAGCTTTGCCTGTTGCATCGCTGGTCACGGCTGCGCCGTAATCGGTGCTGATTGCACCACCCGAATCGCAAGCTGGTGTTCCGGCTGTGCCTTGGTTATGGTAGTGGGCAACGTAGGCGGTACTCGCTTTTAAGCCGCTCAGTGTCAATGTGGTTTTGATGCCACCACTCGAGATTTTTTCGATGCTGGCAACGCCTGCTTGAGTGGTATAGCCCGTTTGGGTTCGGGCTGCAAAGTTGACGTTCTTGACCATCATATTGTTGCAAGCCGCCAAACTGAGTGCCGAAACTGCTGCCAAAATCAAAAACCGATTTTTCATAGTATCTCCTTGGAGGTTTTGAAACTGAGCCTCACTGGGTATACGCAAGTCATAAAGTAAACAGATGTTAAACTCGAGTATAGACTGAAAATACATTGCTCGTGAGCATCTTAATCTATTTGTACCACTTTTCTTCTTGTTCCCGACAAAGAAAACAGATTTGCGTTGTTATTGGCAGTCTTTCTTTGACTTCTCGAGTTAAGCCCATTAGGGGTAGAATGAATCTTTATGGATGCTCGGGAGCAAATTCGTCAACGTTTGGACATCCGCGAGGTGATTGCGGAATACGTGGCGTTGAAACCTGCTGGAGCAAACAAATGGAAGGGCTTATCGCCGTTTAGCAAAGAAAAAACCCCAAGTTTTAATGTGGATGTGGTCAAGCAACTGTGGTTTTGTTTTAGTACCAAACAGGGCGGCACGGTTTTTGATTTTGTGATGAAAGTCGAGAACATAAGTTTCCGTGAAGCCCTCGAGAAACTAGCCGCCAAAGCTGGTGTGACTTTAGAGGCGCGAAATCCATCGGAAGCCAGTAAAAAACGCGATTTATTTGAAGTCAATGCCCTCGCTGCCCAATTTTTTCAGAGCCAACTCGAGAACTCCGAAGCCTTGACTTACCTCGAGAAGCGCGGCGTGAATTTAGACAGCATCAAAACCTTTGGACTGGGTTTTGCGCCCAACGCCTATGATGGATTACTCAAATTTGCCAAAGCCCGAGGGGTTTCTGAACGCGAACTGCTCGAGGCGGGTTTACTATCCGAAAACGAAAAAGGCAGCATTTATGACCGCTTTAGAAGCCGGCTGATGTTTCCTATTTCCGATTACCTTGGGCGAATCATTGCCTTTGGCGGACGGGTTTTAGACGATAGCAAACCCAAGTACCTAAACAGCCCCGAAACCGAGGTCTTCAAAAAAGGCGAAACGCTCTACGGCTTAAATTTGGCGCGTAAATACATCCAAGACACGGGCGAAGCGATTGTTGTTGAAGGCTATATGGATGTGCTGATGATGCACCAATACGGCTTATCTGGGGCTGTCGCCAGCCTCGGCACAGCCCTGACTCAAGACCACGCCCATTTGCTGGCTCGTCAAGGTGCAAGACGACTGGCGATGATGTTTGATAACGACCCTGCCGGACAACGCGCCACACTATCAGGGCTAGACCAAGAAATTGGTAAGCTCTTTTTGGTCAGGGCGGTGCTTGCGCCAAGCGGTAAAGATGCTGCCGATATTCTGCTGGCTGGCGGCAAAACCGACCTCGAGACTGCGCTAAACGGCGGGATTTCCGAAGT
>JAYWHB010000298.1:0-11286 GCA_043777915.1 Deinococcales bacterium | reverse complement strand
TCGAGTTTGGTTTTTATCTGCTCGAGGATGCTTGGTCGGGTGTGTCGGGTGGCTGGACTGCACCCGAGGCACTGGACAAATTTAGGTCAGACGCGGCTAGAGCGTCGCCTGAATTGTTGGACTTCGTGCGTGATAGGTCGGCATTGCAGTTGTATCATTTTGTTTTCTAAGGGGTTTCATGTTTAATTCTCGTATTTGGTCGGTTTTTCTCATTGTCATGATTGTGGTGTATTTGTTGCCTCAATTGAATAAGCAAACAGTACAACCCGTAACCCTACCCCTTGCGGTCTCGAGTTGCCCCGCTCGAGTTTTGGATTCTGTGCGTCTCGAGGTGCTGTCTCCGATTCGGTCTACTGAATTGCGGTTGCGTCTCGAGGGTGAACCAAACCGCATTCGCGTATCGTGGCTAAACTCGAGCCTGAGTGTTAATTCTGCGGATTCATGCCAAGCTGGTATTTGCAAAGTTGCCTTGCC
This sequence comes from Deinococcales bacterium, assembly GCA_043777915.1. GTDB lineage: Bacteria > Deinococcota > Deinococci > Deinococcales > JAAFIG01 > JAAFIG01. The sequence continues at coordinate 10,812 of JAYWHB010000298.1, read as the reverse complement.
TAGTAATGCTTCTGCTTTGCTCGAGGTGCAGTTAGATGATTGCCCAAAGGTCTTGGTGAACCCATGAGCGCAAGACGTAACGGTGAACGTTTGAACAATAAAAAGAACCCTCTTAACCCTTACGAAATGTCGGATAGGGAACTCCTTAAGGATTTGTTGCCGTGGTCTGCGGCTAATAAAATTGCTGATGCGATTGATGATGATGTCCGCAATCTAATAAACCAAGATGTTCGTAACTTGTCAGCTTTGCCCGGCGTTGGTTCTGCCACTCAGCAGAAAATAGCGGCGTTTGTGGTTCTCGCCTCGCGTTTATTGAAGCCAGTCAAAAGTGTAGAGTGATGGTGATGAAAAACAAAATAATTTTTGAATTTACAACCCATGCCAAGTATCAAATGGCGATGCGTCGTATCTCTCAGAAAACTGTTGAATTTGTTGTGTTGAACGCGGATAAAGTTGCTCCTGATATTAGTAACAAGTCTTTACTGGTGGCAGTCAAAGAATTGGATGATGGTGGTGTAATTAAGGTGTGGTATCGTTTTAAGGATGGCGAAGCGGTTGTGTTGTCGTGCTTAATCATTACGGTGCGTCGAGAAATTGAAAAGACCTTCACTCAGAAACAAAAACGCAAGTCAAAAGGTAAGAGGTGATAATAATGACAATTCGTTTTGATTCGGTAGCAGATGCAGTTTATGTGCAGTTTCGTGCTGGTCAATCGGTTCGCACTGTTGAAACAAAGGATGGTTTGGCAGTGGATTACAACCGTACTGGTAAGGTCATTGGTGTGGAAGTCTTATCGGTTTCCAAACGGTTTCCAAAGGGCTTTAAGATTCCCGCAAGCATTTTGAAGTTAGCACAGTAATTTGTTGTTCTAAACTAATTTCTCTACGCTTTGCAGTTGCGTAGCGTGGTTGCTTTCCTAAGTGTTTTAGGGAAGCATTTTTTTATGACTCGTTATAAGGCTTTTGAAGATGACCCAAAGAAGGTGCTAACCAGTGGTATTTACCAAGTTTCGGCGCTGGTGACTGGTGGTCAAGCCTCGGAATTAAGTATTTTTGACATTCGCCGTTTGTTCCGTGAAAAGTTTGGTCCGAACGTTAGCGTCTTGTTCTTTGGTATTTCCAAAGGGACAATGTGGATTCAATTTAGTGTTGACCCGTACAACCAATCACAATTTTCTCGAATGGCAAACCCAATTGCATTTCTGGCTTTAACTGCGGTAGCAATTTTTGCAGCAATTAAATTGATTCATGACATCATTACTGACCCGCCAAAAGCAGCCCATTTAATCCCTCAACCGCCCGGCACACCTGATTCAATCGGTGGCGCTCTGGGTCAATTTATTGGGCAAGTTCAGGGGACGGCGATTACTGCAACGGTGCAAAGCGCTGGTCTGACCCTAATTCCAGTTGCGTTAATCGTTTTGGCTTTTTTGTTTTTTACTCGTAACCGTGGCTAAAGCTGCGTAATCTCGAGAAAGGGAAGGTGAAAAAATGGCAAAGAAATCAGGTGGTATTCTGGCAATGCTTGGCTTGGGTGGTAAGAAAAAAACCACAAAGAAAAGCACCAAACGAAAAAAAACCTTGACGACTCGAGCTAAAGCTGTGAAGTCCGGTAAGGTCAAGCGCAGTGCTTCGGGAAGGTTCAAAAAATGATTCTCAGAGTTGACGCGGGTACTCCTCCTACTCAAACTCGTCCTCCTACCTCAGTTAAATCTGAGGTAGTCTCGAGTCCTGCCATTACAGCCCCGACTGAACGGGTAGAACCTCAAAACCCCGATGGGCTTGACCCAATTCTGAGTTCTGCCATTGACCGCTTAAAACCGTATAAGCTGATGGAATCTAAGCCAGTGGATAAAACCATTCCCGCCCCGAAAAAAACTGTGCCTCGAGCCAAACCAATTGGTTTACCCAGTAGCTTCAAACGTACAGCCGTGATGTTAGCGGGTGGTGCGTTTGCCGTGACTTTAGCGGTACTTGGTGCAAAATTATCTTCACCCACAGGAGCATCCAATGGAAACACAAACAGCCCAAGACCAGAGTACGTTCCAACCGCCACCCCAAGCGGAAGTACCCCTTTCATCTGAACCTACAGATGTGCAGTTTGAACCCATCGAAGGTGCATTCACGCCTGAACCGTCACCAGAAACTACGGTGGTGGTTACGCCGTATACGAACGAGCAAATAACGGCGGGTGCTACGGTTGTGGCGAATGTTGTGGGCGCTCGAATGAAGCTCTTTTTTAATGACCAAGAGCGAATCGTGTTTAATCAGTACCTTGGTAGCTTTTTGCCGCTTGGGATTGGCGAATTGCAATTAGGCGAAGCCCTCGCCGCGTATGGTATCGGGCAACGTGAGGGCATGACGGGCTTAAATAAACTCCCGCCCTTGCTGCGTTTGGCACTTGGGGCTGGATTTTTAGCGGTTGGTGTGTACCTTGGCGGCGCGGCTGTCCAAGAAAATCGTAATCAGAAAACCGAGGAAGCATGAACAGTAATCAAAAGAAACTACTTTTTGTGGCTGGCGCGGTGGTCGTGGCTGGCGTGGCAGTCTCGAGCCGAAAACCGTTAAATAGTACGCCAATAACTCCAAGCCTACCGATTAAAAACCCGTCAGAATCCAATGTTGCCCCGTACTGGATTAAAATTAAGGATGAGTGGGGCTTTATTCTTAACGAAACAACCCAAGGTAATTTGGCAATGGCGTATTTAATTGCGGCTATCGGAATGCACGAAACCAAATGGGGAACGTTGGGAGTTGGGCGGGATTACATCATGGGTTACGGAGTTTACGATAAAACGCCTACTGGACCAAACAATGACCCACGGTACAAAGGTTTTCGTAATCAAGTCCAAGGCGTTTGGTACGAAATAATGAAGTTCTCTAATCGCAAGCCACCAAAAAACTTAACCCTTGCATGGTTGTCAGAATTTGCTCGAGTGGAGTGGAAAGCCACCGATAAAAACTGGGCAAATGCGGTTTGGGCTTGGTATCAAAAGGCGTTGCCGACATGACCGAAGGACAAAAATTTGTTTTAGTTGGTGCGGCTGTAGCTGCTGGCGCGGTTGTTTTAACTCGAGGTGGTGTTATGAAAAAAAATCCGAGTCTCCCAATCCCTAATAGGGTGTTCAGTAAAACCGTAATACATCCTGTTCTGCCACGCAATAAATACTATGTTGCCGTGAACTACTTAGCGGATGGCGGAAGAGTCGGAAGTGACCCTGATACCTACGGAAATTGGTACGAGAAATTAGAGTGCTGGCAAGTCCATACGGGTATTGACTTAAATGCTAATACGGGCGGAAATTCAGACGCTGGTGATTATGTTTATTGTGTTGCCGATGGCGAAGTAATCTCTGCTGAATACTATTCTGGTTGGGGTGGAATTATTGTCGTTAGGCATCCTCAATTTGGTGTCCGGACTCGATATGCACACATCAACAATTTTCGTGTCAAAGTTGGGGACTTTGTTAAAATGGGTCAAGTTATCGCCCAAATTGCCCCGGGTAATGCAAATTGGTCAGCCCACCTTCATTTTGATGTTTATGCCAAAGAGCTTGCTGCAAACCACTGGTGTTTTTGTAGTCGAGCGTGTGTTTCTAAGAATTACTTAGACCCAAGCGCGTGGCTTATAAAACAAAAAGCCTTAACGTTCCTTCCTACGGATGATTAAAATGAATAAACTTTTTGCTTTGGGCGTGGCTGGTTTTGTTGCCTATAACAGCAGTGTCATTCTTTGGGAACTTGGTAAGCCAGACTCGAGGGTTTGCCCTAAGTGTGCGGTCACTCGAGTGCTGCTTGGTTCTGGCTTGGCTGTGACTGGCTTGGTACTGGCATTTAAGGGGTCTGAATGAAACGTAAAGCCACACGAATAATCACGCTTGAAGAAAAGCAGAATGCAAAAAAAATTGCTGATGCTATTCAAGGGGCTGGTAAACCTTTAGATGTTGTGGAACTGCAAAAACTATCTAAACTCAATGGTACTCGAGTTAATAAAGCCCTTGGCTACGCTAAAAGTCTTGGGGTTGTCGAAGTGACAAGCGAAAACGAACTTTTACCGCGCTATGGATTTGATTTTTTTGTTATCGGGCAAGCAAAAGTTAAAGCTAAACGAATCAAAAAAATCCAAGTAAAAAAAGTTGTAAAAAATTCTAAAAGCCAAAAACCAAAAACCAAGCCACAAGCCAAAAAAGCCAAAAAGGACACCTTCGGTACAATGGGCGTAAAAAGCGAAACAGTGTGCTCTGTTCGTCGTCGTGATGTGGCAACAGGGCGGTTAATTGGTGGCTGTAAACAACCATCTGGTTATGTCTACGCACCCGATGGAACAAAGGCTCGAGTTAAAGTTATTGCTTGTGCCGATGAAGGCAGTGAGGCATACAAGTACAAAGTTTTATCTGCCCAAATCCCCCAAGACTTACAAGCATCATTGCGTAAGGCATCCAAGGCAGAGCGTGACGCATTCAAAGAATCTTGGTACTCGGTTCTCGAGGACGAATTAAACGCGGCTGTAGCTGCTGAAATTGGTAATAGAGAATTAAACCGAGAAGTGCAGTCTAAAATCGGGCAAAGAGCCGCCCAAACCCGTAAAGAAAACCGTGATGCGGCTATTGCAAGCGGTAAAAATCCACGCGGTACACCCGATAAAACTCGAGCCAAAAACGAACTTGAAGGGCTGCGGGCTAAACTTGGCATGACTCGAGCCGAAGCCAATAAAACCAAAAGCATTATCAAGCAAATAGCGTTACGCAAACGCATTGCAAACCTTGAAGTAGCCAAAACTCAACTTGAAAAAATCGCGGCGGGAAAAGCCTCTAAGTTCCCAAGGTGGAAATAGGGAATTCTTTATGATTGTAATAAAAAACCCTTCTGAATTTAAGAAAAAACTTGAACAACTTTTTGAAGCGGCGCACGCTTCTGGTTGTCGTGATACCAGAGAGGATTCTAATTTTCATTCAATGACTTTTGAGAACGAGGCAGAAGAATTTTTTCAAGAATATGGGCTAAAGGATTACTGATGCAAACAAACCGTATTGTTATTGTCGGTAAGCAAGGTTCTGGTAAAACGTGGTACGCCAAAAAGATTATCGAGCAGTACCGCGCCGAAAAACGGTTCAAACAATTGGTTGTGGTCAATATGAAACGACAATTATTTGAGTATGCCGAACGCTGTTACAAAGTGGATGAAGAAGGCAATGCCGAAGCTGCCCTCGAGCAGAACGCAAGTATCTATTTTCAGGTCACGGGCGCTGACCCTTCTAAGTTCTTGGGCGCACTGGGTAAGGCAATCATGGAACGCGAGGGCGTGTTCTTGGTGATGGATGAAGCCAGTAACTTTGTCATGCCCTCGAGAGTCCCCAAGGGCTTGTACACTTTATTTACGGCGGGTCGTGACCAAGGTCATAACATCATGCTGATTACTCAGATGCTTAAGACTCCTACGGGCGCTCTTGACCCAAGTGTGGTTAAACAAGCAAGCCATTTTGTGTTTCATCGTTTAACCGACGAAAACGAATTGGACAGGGCGTATCAACTTGTGCCAGAAGCTCGCTCGAGAAACCTAATTGCTGGCTTGCGTCGTCCTGATGATGGCGGCGCACCTGAACGAATTATTAAGGATACCGATTCGGATACGGTGGTTTGGCAACGCCGTTTGGAGTCGGATAAAACCAAACTCGAGAATGTCTTTTTGCGTAGTTAATCTTGTCCTGAATCTATTTTTTTGCGTGTCAGCACTGCGTATTGCAGTTGCGTAACGTGGTAGTAAAAATCTCACACCTTCTTTTAACTGGTTTTAGTTTTGAAAACCGTTCTTAAAGGAGGTGTTTTTTATGGCGCAGTCTAAAAATATCGTGGCGGGTAACAATCCGCTTGAAATTATTCAAAATCCAATTGTAGTAGCTTCGGCGCTTGGTGTTGGTGCGGCTAATTTGGCGCGTAAAGCCTTGTACGTGGGTAATCGTGAAGCCTACGGCTGGGCAATCAGTAAAAATGGTGAAACCGTTTTTGTTGAAATTGACCCAAAAACAGGTAAGCCTACCGACAAAGAAATTCCAAATGCTTACACAAACCGAATCCTAACCAATCTTGGTTTTGTTTTGGGTGGCACGTTGGCTATTGGTGCAAGCGAAGACCCCAACATCGAATTGTTTGGTGTGGGTGTGGCGGCTAGTGGTTTTGCCAATGTAATCATGGCAGTTCTCAAGTTAGACAATTAAGGGGGCGTTTATGCTCAAGAAAGAAATTATTCTCAAGTCGTCACCTCAAGTTAAATTGTTTGCTGCCAATGCTCGGCAAAAAAAGCTACTGGCGGTTATCACCACACCCCAAGGCATTAGTTACGGTTATAGCTCACCGTTTTTGATGTACGCCAAAATCCATGCGGTAGGCGGTGCGGAAATTCCACCAGATAGCACTTTGCACATTTACAAAAAGCGCTCTGGCGAAGATGGCGAATACTTCTTCGGCAAAATTTCTTACGCTGGTTACTATGGTCTCACCCTTGGTCAACAAAAAGACGTTGCCTATTACCCACAAGTTCGCCATGCGATGGCAATGCCGCAAGGTCTCGAGAATCCAGAAGGTCATGAATTTATTATTTACATTGATACCGATGTGGATGTAGATGTGACCCTTGCCGGTCCTACCTTTATCCACATCGAACCGCAGTACACCAATTAAGGAGGTGCGTTCATGTTTGAATCTATTCAAAATGGGCTTTCCAAAGCCTTTGGTGCTGTCAATAAAGGCTTAAATGTCTTTCGTGGTGATATTGCTTACGATTCTGCGCCAACCGTACAAGTCCAAGGTGTGACCACTCCTGCGGCGGCAATTGCCCTTGGAAATTGGATTCCTGCGCTTCTCGAGGCAAACGATTTTAAGTCTGGTCGTTGGATTTCGGGTGACTGGTCGGTGGTTGGTGCGTTCAAAATCGAAAAGGATGTTCGTTACCGCTTATTGGCGGGGCAACCAATTCGTTTTTTCGTTAAAGCCTTGTTCAAAGAATCGTTTGCGGCTGTTGGTGCTGCCACCACTGAAAACACCCTGCTTGCCGATTTGGTCAATTCCAAACAAGCTGACCCAACTTTGCCCAGCTTTTACCATCCAGAAGTAACCGTTTGGCATCGTGTGGCTAGTGTTTGGCAACGCTCGGAAATCAACAGCATCACCTATGAACTTGATGGTATGGGTGGCATTGTGGATTATGACGTGCCAGTTGGTGCGACTGACCGCGAAATTTATTATGTGCATGGCAACGGCGAATTCCGACTACGTGCCGAAAATGTGCTTGGTGGCGTGGACAACTCTGCAGCAATGCTTTGGAATGACTCTTTTATGAGCATTCACAGCACTGACCAGAACGATATCAACACCTGCCCTAAGTTCCCTCGAGACGAAGAACTGGTATACGGTCAAAGGCTAGTTCTCGAGGTTCGCACCACGGTAGAAGTTGCCTTTAATGAACGCGCTCGTCACCTGATGATTTTCAAAGCTGCTGGAATGCAAATCATGGCTTTGGATGGTCGGGCGTTACGGGCGGCTGCCGAAGTGCAAAACCGTGCAGGGGTGTAATCATGATTACTCAAGCACAAAGGGATGCACTCAACAACTACACCACGGGTTTATCTAATCAAAACCCAGACCGTGAATACTATCGTTATCTTGGATTAGTCCGAGATGGCTTAAGTGTTCTGGATGGTGTTTTTGACTTTGCGGGAGAAGCTGACCAACGCCGTATCAGGGAATTGCAAGCCCAAGCCGAACTCGAGAATGCTAGAAACCAACGGTACGCAAACGGTGGCACGGTTGAAGCCACCGACATTGTGCCTACACTGCTGCTTGTTGGTGGTGGCGTATTGGTCACGGTGCTTTTGTTTAAGGCGTTCAAAGGTTGATATGGACCCGTTCTCCGCAATCATTGGGGGTATCGGTGCAGGACTCAATTTTCTTGATGACCTCATCGTGACTGGTGGCGAACAGCAAGAACTGGACTTAAAGCGCGATACGTTAATTGCCCAAAAAGAAAACTTGATTTTCCAACGCCAACAACTCGAGGCACAGCAAAATCAAAAACGCCTCGAGTTACTACAAAACCGAGAAAATTCTAAGAATACCTTGGTAATTGTTGGGGTTATTGCTGTGGCTGGCGTGGCAAGTGTGGCGCTGTGGCGAGGTTCAAAATGAGCTTAAAAACAATTTTGATTGTTCTTGGTGTTGGTGCGGTCGCGGCTGTGGTTATCAAGATGGCTTTGAATGGCTCGGACAGTACGCCCGTAGCAAACCCAAATGCGGTGTCTACCCCTGACGCATCTGCTTTACCTGTGGTTGTACCTCCAACCAACTTAGCCCGTCCATTGGATGGAATTATGCCAGTTGTTGAACTGAAACCAGAAACGGCTGTAGGTCCGTTGCCTCCAAGGGATTTAATAGAAATCCCTAGTCCTTCTTTCGCTCGTGGCTACCTTCCAATAGATAACATTGTTATCGAGCCTGAAAACCCTAAGTTTTTGCGTCCCGGCACAATCAAGTTGAGGTACTAATGCCAAAAGACAATTCGATTCTTATTTTTGGTGGCTTGGCGGTCGTTGGGGCAGTCGGTGCAATTTTTTATTTTTCTTCACAAAAACCTGTGCTTAACACAGTGACTAATACTAATTTGCCTATTCAAAATCCCCAAGCACCCGTTCAGAATGTTCCTGTTCCAACCTTTACCAAGGGTCAACAATGTGCAACATTACTTAAAGCAATTTCTAATCACGACACTGCAATTGCAAGCGCTCGGGAACGAATGAATACAGTACTGGCACAAGCAAAGTCGGATGCTGAAAAAATTTCATATCAAGCCGAATGCAGATATGCTTTTGGTATTTGCGGCGGATATGGACCAGAAATCGTTAAAGCCTCACTGCTTTTTGTGACTGGTGAAAATCCTTCTATTTTTGCGGGTCTTAACCCAGATGAAGGTGGGGCGAAACTCATTAGGGATAATCCATCTTGGTCCTCTGCTCTGGTTGCCAAGCGCGAACGGTATCTAACCGAAAAAAACACTGCGGATAGAGAAACCAATGCTCGAGCCGCCAAAATTGCCCAAGTTGAAACCTTGCGAGCCGAAGGAGTGATTTGCTGATGACCGATACGATGTGGAAAATTTTCGCCCTATCAGGTGTTGTGGCTGGACTTGGGTTTCTGGTCTGGCAAGCCAAACAACCAATAGAAGAACCATCTGTGGTGTCAGACCCGTCAATGTCTTATCCACCAAGTAAGCCGCCTGCATTGTCAGACCCAAGTCTTCCAGCAAAAATTTATCCAACCTACCCTATTCCAAAGCCGCCTGCATTATCAGACCCAAGTTTTCCTTATCCACCAAGCAAGCCCCCTGCACTATCTGACCCAAGTTTTCCTAAACCGCCAAAAAGCCAAAACTACTTAAACGGTTACACCCCAGACATCGAAGCGATGTTTATCTAAAGGAGCATCATGGACTTTCAAAAATTATTAGTTGATGGCTTAAAACTGGTTCATGAACTTTCGTCCCAGCCAATACCCGGCGAAAATAAATTGGCCAAACTCGAGAATTTGTGTGCTGAAATCCTCGAGACTGTGGACGATGTAGTTAAGTTCTTACCACTTGGCTTTGGAATCATTGCGGGTCTTGTTGTGGACAATCCAATTTCCGATGGTTTGCAACGTGAACACATCGCCCGTCCTTTGGCGGAATTGGTCTACCAAATTTGGAAAGCATTACACAGTGTTGGCGGAGTCGAGGCGGTCAATAAGATGATTGTGTCACTTGGTGGCGCACCTGTTCCAGCCGTTTAAGGATTGCTATGGACAATAAAATTCGTCCCTTTAGTACAAATGTTGGTCAAGGCTTTGGGCTTGGTATTGGTCAAGCCCTAGGCTATTTCACGGTTGTAGGCGCTGGCTTACTGTTTCTTGGCTTAATTGTTGGTTCAACCATCAAAACAACAACACCTACCGCTCGAGTTCAATCTGAGGGCGGTGGTAACACATGCTCGCCGCGCTACTCGGCATAAGCCCCAGTCAAGAAGCTGACATCAAGGCATTCATGAAAAACGGTGACGCTCAGGCATTTGCTGAGCAAATCAAATGTGCGTCTGAAAATTTGGCAGCGCTCAGACAACTTTCTGAACGCGAGTATGGCATGCCTGTTAATTCAGAAAAAGCCTTTTCTTTCGATGTTCGCAAAAAACCATTCATGCCAATGGTGACAGCCACCAATACGCAAGAAGAACAAGTTTTGATTGAACAAAAAATAGGTAAGCCGGTCACTCGAGGACACGCCAAATGTCAGTTTGATGCTGATAATCCAGCGCTATTGTTTTTTGGCAACAAGGATGCTGGTACAGGCAACGTAACCTACAGCAATGAATTCTACCGACTCGAGCCGGGCGGAGTCCTCGATTTTTCGTGGGAATTCGACAGCATCAAAATCAAAGCTGATGGTGTTGGCACGACGCAAGTACAAATTTTTGCACAATAAGGAAAAAGAAAAAATGGAACTGACACCTGAACTAATTGTTGGATTCAAAGAAGGCGGCTCATTTTTCCTTGTCGCTGTCGTGCTTTGGTACTTCATGAACCGTTACGAAAAACTGTTCGTGAAGTTGGACACCACACTTAATCGAATGACCCAACGCCTAACCCGTATCGAGACCAAGATGGGCTTAGATGACCATAAGGGTGACACATGAGTGCAGCTACCAATTATCTCGAGCAAAAAATCAGACAGCATGTTTTAGGCATTGCTTCGTTCACCATGCCAGCTACTGTTTATGTAGCACTCCACACGGCT
>JAYWHB010000297.1:0-3985 GCA_043777915.1 Deinococcales bacterium | reverse complement strand
TGTACGGGTCTTTGAGCATTTGGGCTGCTAACTCTGCGTGAGGTGCAGGAAGGGTTCGCTCAAAATTATGCACGGCTTGTCCTTGGCGCTGATGCAGTTTGGTTTCGATTTGAAGCTCTAAGATTGGTCTTGACCAACCATTTTGAATACAGGCATGAATGTACCACTCTCGAGTTTGAGCGTCCTTGAGCTTGTCCAATACAACGCAATTATGAAACCAAGGCAATTGTGCAGCAGCTTGCTGCACAAATTCTTCTGAATAGGCTTCAGCAAATGCCCGCATGTACTGCAAGTTGCGTTTTGATAAACCCTGCATATCTGGGAACTCGAGACGCAAATCCCCAGACAATTGCAGAATCACTTTTGCGCCCCAACCTTGAAGGGCTTGCTGCTCGAGAATTCGTTTTCCGATGCTCCAGTACAACAAAACCAATTCTCTATTGACGGCGAGAGCAGCCTTGGTACGGGCAGCCCGAATCTGGGTTTTTAAGTCAGAAAGTAGAGCAATGTAATTAAATGATGTATCAAGCATCAGCTTTGTTCTCCTCACGCGCTCGAGCAAGTTCAATCACTCGATGCAAGCGCTCACGCAGTAACTCGAGGGCTGGAAGATGGGTTAAGTATTCGGCTACCCGAATGTTATCGCGCTCGAGATTCATCAATTCGATATGCTCAGAATCCGTTTCGGTACATAGAATTAAACCAATTGGTGGTTCTTCATGTTCTCGGCGTTCGTACTTATCCAGCCAATTCAGGTACAACTCCATCTGTCCTTTGTGTGCTGCTTGGAATTTCTCGAATTTGAGTTCAATCACCACCAACCGCCGCAAATCACGATGGTATAACAGCAAATCCAAACGATAATCAGTCGAACCTACCGAAATGCGTTTCTGACGAGCCACAAACGTAAAACCCGCGCCCATCTCGAGCAGAAAGGTTTCAATGTCTCGCAGAATCGCATCCTCGAGATCACGTTCAGAATATGGGTCTGGTAAACCCAGAAAGTCCAGCATATACGGGTCTCGAAAAACCAAGTCTGGTGTGACCTGACCAGAAATACGCACCTGTTCGAGTTCGGCTTTGATGCTCAATTCAGGTTGCTTAGACAAGGCTGTGCGCTCGAATAAAAGAGTATTCATGCGTTCACGCAAGGTACGCACACTCCAACGCTCTAAGGTCGTCATTTGTGCGTAAAAATCGCGTTGTAGAGAGTCCTTTAATGGTAAGAGTTCTCGGATATGTGACCAACTTAATTGTTGCCACACTGTGGCAACAATCGTTTCTTCAGGACAAATTTCATAAAAACGTGTGGCTCGAGACAAAGATGATTTACTAAATCCATGTCCGAATTCTGCCGTGAGTGATTTGGCAACCGCTTGTAAGACTTGTTCGCCGTAAGCTGGTCGGGTCGCTGAAAACTCGAGATTGAGACGCTTGCCGATAGCCCAATACAGCATTACCAATTCGCTGTTAATGCTGACAGCCGCCCTTGCCCTAGCCGAGTTGACTAAACCTCGAAGGTCGGTCAGTAAATTGTTCAGGACAGGTTCAAGCATTGACCACTTATTCTAGCTCAGTTTTTCTCGAGAACCATCAGCTTGTAAAAGAACTCTGGTATCCTAAGCCTGTGATTCGGCGTTACCGCACGGCTATGGCAAGAAGCAGTTTGTCTAAGCCAGTCAGTTTAAGTGTGCAGCAAGGTATTTTAGACTCGAGCAAAACTTTTTTTGACTACGGTTGTGGGCGAGGGGGCGACATTACCCGCCTTCAATCAGAAGGTTTTAATGCCAAAGGTTGGGATCCTGCGTTTGCACCAGACTCACCTAAATCTTCTGCCGATGTCGTCAATCTTGGCTATGTGATTAACGTGATTGAAGACCCTCGAGAACGAGTACAAACCTTAGAAGCCGCTTGGCAACTTACCCAAGAAGTGCTGGTGGTTTCCGCCCGTCCCGACTGGGAAGCTAGTTCGATTCAAGGCAAGCCCTTCCGCGATGGCTTTCTGACCACCACTGGAACATTTCAGCGTTTCTATGCCCAACAAGAACTCAAAGAATGGATTGAGGCAATACTCGAGACCTCGGCAATTGCGGCGGCTCCTGGTATTTTCTTTGTTTTTCGTGACCAAGCCAAAGCCCAGAGTTTCATGGCGTCTCGAGTCCGCTATCGCTCTTCGGGAATCCGTGTCCCAAGACCCAAGCACAGTGAAGTGCTTTTTGAGACCCATAAATTTCTACTCGAGCCACTGATCGAATTTGTTTTAACTCGAGGTCGCGCTCCTGAAGCCAATGAAATCAGTAGCGGTGAAGCACTGGTTACAGCCCTTGGAAGTATGAAAAATGCGTTTGGACTGGTGCGGCGCGTTTCAGGTGATGAGGTTTGGCAAGAGGTACAAGACCGAGCTAAACAAGATTTAAGTGTGATTCTGGCACTGCAAGCCTTCAAAGGTCGTCCAAAATTTGATGTATTGCCACAAGATTTACAACTCGACATCAAAGCCTTCTTTGGTAGCTATAAAGCTGCTTGCACTGAAGCCGACAAACTTTTATTCATGGCTGGGAATCAAAAAGCCATCTCTGAAGCCTGCACTCAATCTGGACTTGGTAAACTGACCGTCGAAGCGCTTTATGTTCATACCAATGCCCTGAACGAACTTGTGCCATTATTGCGAGTCTATGAAGGTTGCGCTCAAGTGTTGACTGGTTTTGTTGAAGGGACAACCTTGGTTAAACTGAATCGTCTCGAGGCAAAGGTATCGTATTTAGCGTATCCAGATTTTGACACCGATGCACACCCTGCCTTGGCAACTTCTGTCCGAGCCGATTTACGCCGTTTGGATGTAAAATTGCGCGATTATCGTAACTCGAGCAACCCGCCAGTGCTGCATCGCAAAGAAACCTTTGTGCCACCTAGTTATCCGCTCTTTGAAAAATTCAAAAGTTTAACCAAGCAAGAAGAACGAGCACATTTACTCGAGGAAACCAACACCATTGGTACACGCATTGGCTGGCAAGTTCGGCTCGAGCAATTAGGCTATGTGGTCAAAGGGCATCGGTTACTCAAAGCGAAGCGTACAATTGACGCAACTCGAGAACCGCCTGAGTGATTTGTTGGGTTGCTTGTTCAATCTCGGTTTGAGTGTTGAAACGTCCTATCCCAACCCGAATGGTGGCATTGGCATCTTCTCGAGACAACCCAAGGGCGGTCAGCACATGCGAAGGTTCAATTGCACCCGAAGTACATGCCGAACCCGTACTGAGCGATAACTCTGGCAAGCGAATCAGTAGTGCATCGGCATCCAAACCAAGAAAAGTTAAGCTCGAACTCCCTGATAAACGCGGTGCATTGTTGCCGTTAATCCGTAAACCCTCGAGATTGAGCAATAAAGTCTGCTCGAATTGGTCGCGTAATTGCGCGAGCCGTTGGGCATCTTGGTTCATTTCTTGTTGTGCCATCTCGCAAGCCGCACCAAGTCCAACAATAGCTGGAACATTCAACGTCCCATTTCTAACACTGTGTTCTTGACCACCACCAAGCATTAACGGCGCAATCCGTTTGGTACTGACTCCGCCGCGCACATACAACGCACCAATACCTTTGGGGGCATAAAACTTGTGACCACTAAGGGAAAGTAAATCAATTCCCAAGGCTTCAACATTTACAGGGATTTTACCAACCGCTTGAGCTGCATCGGTGTGGACTGCCGCCCCATTTTGATGTGCTAAGGCTGCAATAGCTTCGAGTGGTTGAATTGTACCCATTTCATTATTGGCAAGCTGTACCGAAACCAACAATGTTTGGTCATTGATTAAATCTCGAGCCACCTCGAGATTAAGTAAACCATTAGCGTTCGCTGGAATATGACAAACCTCAAAACCTTCTTTCTCGAGGTGCTTAAACGGCTCGAGAATCGCTTTATGCTCCAGAGTTGTGGTTACAATTCGGCGGCGTGACCCACGGTAGGCTTTAACAACGCCCAAAATCG
>JAYWHB010000296.1:0-3991 GCA_043777915.1 Deinococcales bacterium | reverse complement strand
GTCAAGCCAGAGATATTGCCCTGCATGAAATGCAGCAAGAAGCCCGAACTCGAGGTGCAAATGCAGTCATTGGGATTGATATTGATTATGAAACAGTTGGTCAAAGTATGCTGATGGTCACTGCCAGTGGCACAGCCGTGATTGTGGACTAAGTGTTTTTAGGTAAATAGGGGAGAGCCGTGGAGAGTATCCATCTCCACGGCTCAAGTTTACTGCCCATTTGCACACACCAATACGTTTAAGCCCCAAGTTCATTCTAAGATCATCGTGTTCTGCCATTAAACTACCACTGCGTTTATTTGGAGCAGCGGACCGGGATTGAACCAGTATCCAACAATTACCGACTTTGAGCGTTTGACTTGGTGTTCGGCAGTGAATGCGTTAGCTTGAAGTGATAATCTAAAATTCGTTTTGTGGTTGGCTGCCTCTACCATTTGGGCTATCCCGCCGTTTTTGGCGGTCGCAGGACTCGAACCTGCACTTTTACCGTTCCAACGCTTGAGCTTCAGCTTCATTTCCTCAGCTTGCACTTCCCGATTACTCTACCAAGTTTGCTCGAGGCTCACAACTCGCGTTTTGGCTTAGGCTTAGCCCAGCAGATACTCAAAGAAACGCTCACCGATTTTTTGTTCAGTTGCCTCGGCAGCATTGGCTTCTTCTCGAGCAAATTTAACCGCCGCTTGAAGTTTTTCGACCCGCTCGAGTAATTCATTGACCCGTTTGGCTGGCATTGCACCCGAAAACTTTAGGGTACGCCAAAATCCAACGGTCACATCTTCGTAATAGACTTCGACTTGGGCGGGGTGCTTATCGGTGGCTTCGGCTTTGACGTGGTTGCGTGGAATTTTCTTGGTTCGCAGGGTTTGCACGGGTTCGGTTGCCCAGCAGTCGGCAGAAGCATCAAAAACCCAGCTTTCTGAGGCATCTAGGACAGGTAACTTTTTAACAAAGGTGTGAATATCGGTTAATTGTTTCTCGAGAAATAGTAAATAGGTGATTGGCACATCAGACAAAATCGTGCGACCTTCAACCACCACATTGGCTTTGGCAACGCAGTTTGCCCAGTCTTTACTGGCAGTCACATCGAATAAGCGGGTCAGGATTCCAGCCGTTTGACGCAGTACCTCTTCGGATTTGACTTGGACTTTGGTGCTTTCTGGGGGCAGGGTTTCGCCTTCTTCGTCTTTGGGGCGGTAGGTTCTCGAGATTCCCGAAAGCAAGGTTGGTTTTTGTAAGGCATGGTGTGCCTCGGTCAGTTCTTGGAAAGAGCGGCTTTTAACACCTTTTTCGACAGCGATAATTTGATTCAGTTTTGCCATGATGATTTTCTCCTAAATCAACTCTAGCCCTTCTGCTCGAGTAGACGCAATGCTTTTAGGTGCTTAGTTAGGCTTGGCAAAATGGCAGATAGGGTTTCTCGAGAATGGTCAGACGAAACTTTTTGACTTGACCTCTCGTATTAGAAAATACAATTCTAAAGGGAGCATCGAAAATGAAAGAAAACAAAAACATCGCCAGACTGGTCGGAATACTATTTATTGTTGGAACTGTTTCAGGCATATTAAGTGCTGTGTTTGCCAGTTCTTTTTTGACTGACCCAGAGTATTTAACTAAAATTTCTGTCAATCCAACTCCAATGACCATTGGCGCATTTTTTGTGTTGCTGATGGCGGTAGCACTTGCTTTAGTGCCAGTGGTGATTTACCCAGTGCTGAAAAAGCATAACGAAACTTTAGCCTTTGGCTATGTTGTTTTCAGAGGAGCGCTCGAGACATTTACTTATTTAATTCTTGTGGTCAGTTGGATATTACTGATTATCCTAAGTCAAGATTTTTCAAAGGTAGCTACACCAGATGCGCCATATTTTCAAACCCTAGGTCATCTATTTCTAAAATCAGTAGAAGTCGCCAATACCACCACAACCATCGTTTTTTCTTTAGGTGCAATCATGCTTTATGTGGTTTTTTATCAATCCAAGTTGATTCCTCGTTGGTTGTCCATCTGGGGATTGGGTGCAGTTGCCTTGCATTTGTGTGTCTCTGGTTTTGTTGGTTTGTTTGGGCTTACGCACACTGACCCAGCAATTAAAATGATTCTCAGTCTTCCAGTCTTTGTTCCACTTTTATTACAAGAGATGGTCATGGCAGTGTGGTTGATTGTCAAAGGATTCAATCCGCCAGCAACTGCCCAGACATAGGAATTCAGTCTCGAGAATCCTCTCGAGTTATAAATTGCTACTTCCACCTGATACTGAATTCACAGTAGAATCTTAGTATTCAAAAACGGAGGTTTTACAATGAAACGACGAATTATTCTTGTGACGGCTGGAATTATTGGGGCTGCGCTGTTGGCGGCTCAAGCCCAACGCAATCCTACAAAAGTGGTGTTCTGGCATTCGATGGCAGGGGCGGATAAAACCGTCGAGGATTTTGCCAAAGAATTTAACGCTTCGCAAGCCACCTACCAACTCGATGCCCAAGAGGTCGGTTCATACACCCAAAGCGCCACAAAATTGGTAGCGGCGTTGCGTGCCAATACTGCACCAACCATTTACCAAGCCGAAATTGGTTTTTTCCCTAAACTTGCCGAAGATGGTGTGCTGGCAGACCTGAGTAGTTTTGAAAAGAATCTCGAGCCGGCAATCGAAAAAGATTTCTTTCCAGCCGTTTGGAATTATGGCATCTATGAAGGTAAGCGTTACGGCTTACCGTGGAACTCGAGTACACCGGTGCTTTTTTACAATGCCTCGCTCTTAAAATCCAAGGGCTTGCGTCCGCCAAACACATGGGCAGAATTTGCAATCCTCGCTAAAACCCTGACCAACCGCACGGGCAGGGGTTTTATTGCGATTGCTGATTCTTGGCAATTTGAGCAGATGGTACTAACCCGTGGTGGCAATGTGGTACTGCCCAACGGTCAAGCCAATTTTAATTCTAAGGAAGTTCTCGAGGCAGCGCAGTTTTTACAAGATTTGGTGCGTCAAGGCGCAGCCATTCCGCGTTCGCTTGGCGAAGCCCAATTTGCGATTTTGGACTTTGTGCGAACCAAAGCACACATGGCAATTGCCAGTATTGCCAATTGGCCCGATATTCTGCCCTACAGTGTGGCTTTTGAATTGGGAGCAACGCCAATGCCAATCGTAAGTAGGCGGGTTGTGCCTTTTGGTGGGGCGCAGTTGGTGGTCTTAAAAGATGCCACACCCGAAGAACGGGCTGGAGCTTGGGCTTTTTGGCAATTTTTAATGAAACCCGAGAACATTGTACGTTGGACAAAAGCGGGTTATTACGTGCCAGTACGCCGCAGTGTTTTACCGTTACTGGCAGATTGGTACAAAGAAAACCCGTACCGCAAAGTGGCATTCGAGCAATTTGACGAAGCCATTCCGCGCCCACGCACCCCACAATACGCCGCCCAAAAAGTGATTCTCGAGGAGGCATTAGAACGCATTCTAAAGGGTGGCACAGATGTGAAGTCTGCACTCGAGGAAGCCCAGCGCCGTGCTTTGGCGGTTAAGTAATGCAGCTTGGTTTTACGCCCTTAAATGCGATGATTTTAGATGTTTCCGAAGCCTTTAGACTAGCTTCGGAACTAGAGTTAAATTTTATTGAATTGGCGTTTGATGTGCATGAGGTCTTGCCAGCCGCACAAGATGTAAAACTGGTGCGTGAATTAACCCGAGCTACAGGAATTGGTGTGACGGTTCACTTAAGTTATGTTGACTTAAATCTGGCTTCGCTTTTTCCGGGGGTGCGAGAAAACAGTGTTGCCCGTACCAATCGCGGACTCGAGTACGCTGCCGAAGTGAGTGCGATTTGTGCAGTGCTGCACAGTGGTTTAATCCCGATGCGCCACGAGATGATGCTGCCTTTTGCTAAAGCCAAACTCGAGCAGAGTTTAGCTGAAATCACGCCGCTTGTGCCAATTGCTTTAGAGAATCTGGCACTAAACGAATATGATTTATTACGCGGTGCAAGTGAACTTGAAGCCATCA
>JAYWHB010000295.1:0-3996 GCA_043777915.1 Deinococcales bacterium | reverse complement strand
AAAAGTGCATCAGTACCCATTGATGACTTAACTCAAGCAATTTACACTATACAGAGAGAGGGCGACTACTATTTTGCTGAAATATATGTCGAAAATGTGGGCTTTATAGCAACAGTAGTAGCAACGGCAAATGGATTTGTATATTTTAACGAACTTGGTCAAGAGGTGACACGAGTCACCTACCAAGTTAATTTTGCCGACAATATTTCTATAGACCCACCTCTTGAGGCGAGTGGTGCGAATTTTAAATTATTGGCTGAAGAAAGGTCATTAGGGCTTTATTGGGTAAATTTTGAAAATAGGACACATCCTGTTTGGATATATGAAAATAATAAAAGTGTTTCATATAGGGCGTTTTTTCCGTTCTTGAAAAAAACATTTACATCAATTAGTGATGAGGAACTAAGGAAGCAGGGAGCTACGGGAGCTACGGGAGCTTCAAAGGTCTATCAGATTAATGGCAAGGATGTTTTCTTTCATTTTTGAGGAATGTTATGAAAAGAAATTTTATTTATTTTTTACTTGTCAGTCTGTTTTTCACAGTCAATGCACAAAGTTGTAATTTATCTATTCCGGGTCCACCTGTGACGGGTGCTTTAGCGAAGTGTAATTTCAACTATGCAAATAGCGCTTTTCTAAATTCTCAGAGTGCATTTATTTCTGGAAATGAAACAATAAAAGTTAGCAGTGGTTATTGTTCAACCTCGAAGAATAAAAACTTTGTTTATGATGTAAAGTTTAAGCTAAATCCCACTGCTGGCACTTATATTGGTAATTTTGGCATAAGTAGTACAAACTGTACAAAACAGTATCCTGTTGCAATAGGGAATTCTGTTGGTGTAACATTTATTTCTGATTTTAGTTCATGTAGTTCTTCAACAGAGGGTTTGAAAGATGCTTACTTTAATATCGCTGGATTAGGTAACGTACTACGTTGGACAATACGAGTGGGAAATTAGTTAGGTATAGAGCTATGGATATTACTGCTCCGTTTTCCCTTGACTCCATCACCTTTGACACGAGTGGCTTAGTCCCCATTATCGCCCAAGAAGCATCTTCTGGGCGGGTGCTGATGCTTGCCTATGCCAACCGCCAAGCCCTCGAGCAGACCCTTTTGACCAAACGCGGCACATACTTCTCGAGGTCACGCCAAGCGCTTTGGGTCAAAGGCGAAGAATCTGGTCATACCCAAAAAGTCTTGGCGGTCACGCTAGATTGCGATGGTGATGCCGTACTGTACACAGTTGAACAAATTGGGGATGCTTGCCATAAACCAAATCAGCACTCGTGTTTTCATAACAGTCTGGATGGTGAACTGCCCACAGCCTCGAGTTTTGGCAGTATTACTGCCGAAGTTTACGCCACCATCCTAGACCGCATAGAAAATCCGTCGGAGACGAGTTATGTCTCTAAACTCCACGCGCAGGGTTTAGACCGAATCCTCAAAAAAATCGGTGAAGAAGCTGGCGAAGTAATTATCGCCGCCAAAAACCGTGATAAAGCCGAACTGACGCTCGAGGCTGCTGATTTGTTGTTTCATACGATGTGGGTCATGGCAGAAGTCGGTGTGACCCTAACCGATGTACAGCACGAACTCGAGAAGCGTCACACCCCTAAAAAAACCGGAGGGGCTTAGCGTGCTAAGCCCTAAGCTCTTGTAACCATCAAGAGTTTTATGTCAGGTCATAAGTTTTTTGGCAATGCTTGTCATCATTCCGAGGTGATGGTCGTCATGTTCTGCCACAAAGTACATAATATCTACGACGCTCATGGGGGTGTTTAATCGTGGGTGAAGCGCGGTTTTATCTAAATTTCTCGGCTCGTGGGCTTCGAGTTTGGCAATAAAAGCAGTTCGGGCTATGCGGAATTGCTCGAGTAAATCCTGAACCGCTTGGGCGTTGTGATTGGCTTGGTCAGTGGCGCTATTGGCTAGGTCGGTCGGTCGGAGTTTTTCTTTGCCTGACAAAATATCATCTACGCGGTTGCTCCAAAGTGGCTCGAGGTCTAGCAGATGCCCAAGATTTTCTTGGATTGACCATTTATTCTCGAGTTTGACAGTTCGGTGCTGGCTGGGAATAGCTGCAATGCGTTCTTCAAGTCGGGCGGGTGTGCCACGTAAGCGCTCGAGCAGACTTGGAAACATCCAAGCTGGCGTGTCACTTGGAAAGCTGCGCTCAAACCATTTCATATGCGCCTCGAAACGATTTCATGGATTAGAATCGCGGCGGCAACACTAGCATTTAAGGATTGGACTTTGCCCCTGGTTTCGATTTTTAGTAGCTCATCACATTTTTCACGCACCAAACGGCGTAAACCATCGCCTTCTGAACCGATAACCAGGGCGATTGGGCGGTTAAAATCAAGTTTGGCAATTGTACTTTTGGCTTCGCCGGCTGCACCGTAAACCCAAATGTTTTGTTCTTTTAATTGGTCTATTAAACGCGGTAAGTTCTTGATTTGCACCAATGGCAAATGGGCTGTTGCCCCTGCGCTGGCTTTAACCACAGTTGGACTTAACGGTGCGCTGCGGCGTTCTTCGACGATGACACCATGCGCCCCAAGAACCTCGGCGCTGCGGATGATTGCCCCAAAATTGTGCGGGTCGGTGATTCCGTCAAGCAGTACCAACAGCAGTTCTTCACCTCGAGTACGGGCGAGTTCAAAACAATCATCCAACTCTGACCACGGCGTTTCTTCGATTTCTGCTACCACACCTTGATGCTGGGTGGTTTGTACGGCTTGGTCAAGTTCGATTCGCGGATGCCATTCCAAACCTATATCGGCAGTTTGGCAGAGTTGCTCGAGTTCTTTAGCAAAGGCACGTTCAACGCCGTTAGCTGCGTAGACTCGAGTCACCGCACCGCTTTGTAGGGCTTCAAGTACAGGATTACGTCCGTAAATCAACATATCAACCAAACAACTTGGTGAGTTGCATGGCAAAGCCCATGTCGCCTTCGATTTTAAGTTTGCCTGTCATGGCTGCCATCATTGGGTTGAGTTCGCCACTCATGATTTTAGCAAAGTCACTGCTCGAGGCTTTGATGCTGATGCGTGGGGTCAGTCCGTGAGCAACAGGTGCGCCGTCCAGTAAACCAGTCCCTTCTTTACGAGCATCGAAGGTGTACGGCACACCATCAAATTCTAATCCAATCACGGCATCAAGGTCGGCTTTGATTTCAGGGGTAAGTTTGTTGCTTAGGTTTTCGAGAATGGTTTGGCTCATGGCTAAGAGGTTAAGCGAAAAAGGAAAAAAGGTCAAAGGGCAAAAGGCGAAAGGCAAATTTAGAATCGAGCATACAAAACCCCGCCATGTTCAGACGGGGTAATTCTTATAGCTATGGATAACATTTTAGGCTGTAGGTTGCAAGACTTTTTCGCTGACCGAAACAGTGCCGGTGTTATGCTTAGCAATCATCGCACGGTACTTATTGCCGCTCATGTCCGCACCAACCATCAGTTCGACAGGTTCGCCGTCCTTAAATAGAATCACAGTTGGTATGCTCATGACCCTAAATTTCATGGCGGTTTGTTGGTTGGCATCCACATCTACTTTTGCCACAGTCACTTGCCCGTCGTACTCATCACCAAGTTTTTCGATGGTTGGGGCAACCGCACGGCACGGCGGACACCATTCTGCCCAGAAATCAACCAGCGTTAAGCCCTTAGAGATTTGATTGTCAAAGTTTGCATCGGTTAAGTTAATATATTTTCCCATTCGCGTGTCCTCCAAATTTGGGACGCTTCAAGCGTCAACTTAAGCAGTTTACTCCAAAATTATTAGGAAGACGTACTCGAGGTGACAAATTTAGAGCCTCCGAAAGAATGGAAATTATCGTTAGCACAGGACAGACACAGGGGTGTCTTGACCATAAACGCGCACCTGACGGGCATGGTCGCCTGTCCCTACAAAAAGGGCATAAAAATGTATTTTGTAGGGGCGAACCCCCGTGTTCGCCCTGCTTTTCTGATATTCGGTTCTAGGATTTTGGACTTTTC
>JAYWHB010000294.1:0-4002 GCA_043777915.1 Deinococcales bacterium | reverse complement strand
CCAAGGTTCAGTAAATTTCGGTAATGAATCCGAGCAAAACTTTGCGCGATAATCCCACCAATCTCGAGTTTTTTCAGTGCCATTGGCGCGTACTCTCGGCTCGAGCCTAAACCCCAGTTCTTACCGCCAACCAGCAAATCGCCTTTTTTGACTTCGCTTGCAAATTCTGGGCGAAAGTGGGCAAAAGCATACTTATAAAACTCTTTACCCGCCATAAAAGGCGCGTACTTACCGGGTAAAATATCGTCGGTGTTAATAGAATTTCCAAATTTCCAGACTCGAGCCATTATGAATTCTCCCTTATGGAAATAATTTCAAGATTTTTTATCCCAAGAAAATCTTTTATGTTATGTGTGACTAACGGAGCTTCAAAATCAAGTGCAGTAGCGGCAATCCAAGCATCGGCTGCCAGCATTCGGCGACCAGCTTTTCTGGCATTATCCATTACCAAAGCCCATTGTTCAGAAATAAAAGGTGTATGTTCGATTAACGTATAACCTTCAAGGTGCGCCAAAAGCTCGTGCCATCGTTTTATACTCCAACGATGTTCTATTGACCATAAACGCAATTCTGCGAAAGTTTGAAAACTATAAAAACTGTCTTGACCATCCAGTAAATCTAAAAAAGCAAGTCCTCGAGAATCTTCTTTGAAAATGTAACTGATAACATCAGTATCAACCAATACGTTAGCCATGCAAATCGCTTTCGTGGGCAATCTGCAATCGAAGTTGTTCTTGGCGATGCTTGAGCCAAAATACCTTATCTTGCTCAAGTTCTTCTGGGGTTGCGGGACTGGTTGTGCTTTGAAGATGATGTTTAGTCATTGGTTTTGATTTTTTTATGAGATGTGCATACCTAGGATTGATATTTGATTTGATGTCTTGATTTTCGATTAAATCCTGAATTTGAACCGACTCACCAGTCAATTCTTGAAGTGCCTTGACCACCACTTGCACAGAATCAAGGTCAATGCGTTTTAATGGTTCACGACTCATGCTGTAAACCGTAGATTCAGATAATTTTCCTTTAGTAGCCCGAACCAATTGATAAGCACTAATTTGATGTTGTTCAAGAAATGGTTTTAGGTGAAATCGAGTCATACCTCAGCTTACCATACTACTGAATGTTTGTAGTAATTTCCCCACGCATGTACACCATTGCTTGACCACAAATTAGCACCCGATTGCCGAGCAACTCGCATTTCAAGACCCCACCTCGGTTTGAAAGCTGCCTCGCCTCGAGTTTGGTTTTACCCAGTCGCGCTGCCCAAAATGGGGTTAAGGTCGCATGAATCGAACCCGTAACGGCATCTTCGGGAATACCATAACTTGGCGCAAAGTACCTCGAGACGAAATCGGCAGTATCGCCTTTGGCAGTAATACACACTGAATACGGATGCACTTGGGCTAGTTCTAAGTAATTCGGCGTAACCTCACGCACGGCTGTTTCTGATTCGAGCAGCAGAAAATAGTTCTCAAAGTTTTTTAGTATTTGAACTGGCTTAGCCCCAATTCCCAAAAGCAATTCTTCGGGTGGCTCGAGGACAACTTCTGGGATAAAAGCTGGGAAATCCATCTCGAGCCAGTCTGCATTTTTAGTCACCCGTAACTCGCCAACTTGGGTAAAGAATTTAATCGTGGTTTGGTCAAACCCGAGTTCGTCAAATAGAACTTTGGCAGTTGCTAGGGTTGCATGTCCACAAAAGTCCACTTCAAGTGTAGGGGTGAACCAACGCAAGCCGTAACCATCAGCCTCGGGGACAAAAAAAGCAGTTTCGGCTTGATTATGCTCCATCGCCATACGCTGCATGGTCGCATCGGGCAACCAAGCCTCAAGTGGCACAACGGCGGCTGGGTTGCCCCCAAAAGCATGATTTGTAAACGCATCCACCAGAAAAAATTTCAATTCATCCCTCTTTTTAGCCAAACGCTCAGGCTCGAGGCTACAGTATGGCACAATTTGAAAAAGTAAAGAACAAATTTCTGCTTGACAATCCACAAAAATTGTCTTACGGAAGCCAAAAAATAATATATTGAGCCATGAACCAACCACTTTGGAATGACCATCCTTGGGATGCCCTGCCGCCACTCGAGACCGATATAACTTGTGACCTCTGCGTGATTGGCTTGGGCGGTAGTGGTTTAGCCGCCATTCTCGAGGGCTTAGAACAAGGCGCAAGTGTGATTGGTTTAGATGCTATTGGCATTGGGGCTGGGGCGGCTGGGCGCAATGGTGGTTTTGTACTGGCGGGACTCGCCAGTTTTTACCATGAGGTCGTGGCGCAGCACGGGCGTTCTCGAGCCGCAAAAATGTACGGCGCGACACTCGAGGAAATTGAACGATTGCGAACACTGACCCCCAATGATATTCGACATACAGGCAGTTTACGAATTGCCATGTCCAGCGATGAACTCGAAGATTGTGCTTTGCAAAAAATGGCACTCGAGGCAGATGGTTTTCCGGTGGAAAGTTATGAAGGGATTGAAGGCATTGGGCTGTTGTTTCCCGCCGATTGTGCCATGAATCCGTTAGCTCGAGTACGGAATTTAGCACGATTAGCGATTTCTAAGGGCGCAAGGTTGTTTGAATCTTCAAAGGCTTTAGAAATAAAAACTGGTCTGGTGAGTGGCGAGAAATTTTTAATTCGCGCTCAGAAAATAATCGTGGCGGTGGATGGTAAACTCGAGGGGATTTTCCCAGAATTAAAAGTTCGTACTGCTCGACTGCAAATGCTCGGCACAGCCCCATGCGAACCGCGTTTAGCTAGACCCGTGTATGCCCGATTTGGCTATGAATACTGGCAACAACTTCCAGATGGTCGAATTGTTTTGGGTGGCTTCCGTGACCAATTTGAACAAGCCGAATGGACTTTTGAAGATTCTCCAAGTAAAAATCTGCAAGCTCGGCTCGAGGATTTTTTGCGAACCGATTTAGGAGTTACCTCAGAAATCACCCATCGGTGGGCAGCCAGTGTTTCTTACTCGAGTGGGTTACTGCCCGTTCTCGAGCAGGTGCAAGAAAATGTTTGGGCATTGGGTGGCTACAGTGGCACAGGCAATGTGGTTGGCAGTATTTTTGGGCGCATGGCGGCGCAATTGGCATTGCAAGGGCATTCTGGGCTTTCTAATGTATTCTCGAGGACACCATGAGTCTTAAAGAAATTGCTATTCACGAACTTAAGCAAAGCGCCAAACAAACCTTAGCTCGCATTGTTCAGCTTCGCCAGAGTATAGAAGTCGGTGAAATTGAAGATATTGAAGCCGAGCTTATTGCGGATGCTCGAGTCTTAGAAGCCAAAGCAGGTAGCCTAGCGGTTGAACTCGAGCTTGAAGCCGAACTTGCATTAGCCTAACGCAAATGATAGCAGCCAACCATAATGGTTAGCTGTTATCGAGAGAAGCTCAGCTTAATTAGTTTGTATTGAGTTTAGCACTTAAGTTTCAGACTCGAAGAGAATACTTGGTAAAGGAAGAACCTCTGGTGTGACCTCAATTATTCGCAAATTATCAATAACTAATTTTTCGTAACCTTTACCTCCATCAACGCGAATTGAAAAAAGAGGCAATATTGCCTGAACAACAAACCGACCAGAACCTGTTTGCAGACCATTCTTACAAGAGATATTGACCGTAAGTTTTTTATCTCCCTTAAAAATAAATTCTGTCTCTGCGGATAGAGGTACTGTATCCAATGAAATATCATATCTTTGACCATTAGCTACTACAGGTGAAGTCCACACATCAACACCTTTTGAAAGAGTAATCTGTATGCCATCTAAACAAACACTTGGTTTTGCTGGTGTACCATTTTCGATCTTAATACCTAATGCAATTGGCAATCTAGGAACAAGAGTACAGCTAGAAATAAATAACACCAGACAAAGTGCCATAAATAGTTTTGGCATATCTACCTCCAACTAATTAAGCCGGGCCACAACGACGGGGCAAATTCTTTACTTGGTTGGTATGCACCCATCAACCCACTGGCAGGAAGAGAAATATC
>JAYWHB010000293.1:0-4004 GCA_043777915.1 Deinococcales bacterium | reverse complement strand
GAGAGAATATCGCCCCACGGTGGCATGGCACTTCCGTAAATTCCGTGCTTTAAGACTTCACGCAGTTTGGCATCAGAACGATTAAATAAACGCCTTGGTTCATGAAAATTGGCTGGGTGTGGTTGTAACTTATGACCACTCTTGCCCAAGCCCCAACCATCCGAGCCGTGACACATGTTGCAATTGCCGTAAATCAATGCGCCATCGAGTAGTTTTTTCGGGTCTTCTCGAGTTGGAATTCTGGTCTTAAAGTCGGGTTGAATTTTGCGGTACAGAGCGTAAGCAATGCTCCATAAAGCCTCTTTATCAAGTTGAACATCGTACTCGGCATTTTCGGGCTTTCCACTCGAAGGGTTGGTCACACCAGTTAATTCGATTGTTACAGTGCGGTGACGACCTTCCATGTCCTTACCAAGTTCACGCAATTTTAAGTACGCCTGAAAAGGGGTTTCCTCGAGCCTTGGCAGCATTTCGGGCTTGATTTCTGCTCCCAAACTCTTAATTAAAGCATCACCCAAAACCACATTGGGGTTGGCTACTGGTAAGAGCAAGGCTTCTTCGCCCTCGAGCCAAGGACCTGCGTATGAACCAAATTCTGCTAAGGCTGTATCCATTTTATGTTGACCATCGGGTTTGGCTCGGTAAGTAATTTCCCGTCCAGACATATAAGTTTGGTTGTTTTGGTCGCGGTTACTCAAATCAACTTTGTAATCTTCGGGGTACTTCGGGTACTTCCAGTCATACGCGCCTTCTTCGACCTTTAATTCAAGTGGTTTTTCGCCTTCACGAATGTACAAAACCCCTTTTTTGGCGGCTTCTTTGGCTGGATTATTGGCGTTACTCGGTACGCTACAAGCGGCTAAGCTCGAGATTAGAAAGAGTGTCATGATTTTTTTCATCAAAACCCCTGTGGTGCAACCCAAGAAATTAAGGCGAAAAAGACGATAAAAATAATCACAGCAATCACTGAGGTTGGTACATTTTTTTCGCCAACTTGAATACCAGCAATTTCGTGGGTATGGTTGTCGTCGTGGTTGTCTTTATTCTGCTCTGCCATAACTCACCTCTTGCCTTGCGGACGTTCGATACTTGGAACGAATGAATCATCAACCTGTGCCACTGCAAATTTAACCCGTTCAGAATTCTGAAATTGCCCATCTAAAACTGCCCATAGAAGCGACAAAATCAAAAGCGAAAAAATCACACCGACAGCAATCAACACCACCCAAGTTCCACTGTAATTTAAGCCAACGCCCGGCACATGGTCGGCAAATGCCAAACTCGAGAAACAACCAAACACCAAGGCTCGAGCCAAATGTTTCATTAGTGACCACCGCCCGCTTTAGGTGCGCCTTCATACTTTTTCTTGATTGTTCCGGGTTGCAAGACTGACTTATCGTAGTATTTCTCGCGTCCAGCTTTTGGCACAAGGTCTTGGTCTGCCGCCAAGGATTTTAGATAAGTGACGACATACCACATTTGCTCAGAATTGAGAATTTGGTCCCAACGTGGCATCCGAGTCCCCGGTACGCCTCTTGCGACCTTATTAAACCAGTGTCCATCGGTGAAATCCTTATAACGAGGCAAATGGAAATTGGCGGCTGGTTTTGGATAGAACATTTTTGCCAAAGGCACATCTGCCCGACCCTCAAAACCGTGACAAGCCGAGCAGTTCTGGTTGTAGATACCACGCCCAGCCCCGATATTCGCCGCCGTCTGACCAAGTGGAGACTCGAGGTTGCGGTATTTTTCGGGGACATTGACATCTTTGGTGTCCCAAGCGCGTGTATTGCGCGTCCCGAGGCTTTGAATAAATGCCACAAGGTCTTTGATGTCTTTAGAATCAAGGTAGCTGTAACTTGGCATATAGCTGCCCGGTAAGTACGAACGTGGCGCTTTCAGATGCCCAATGTGCCATTCGTCCGGATAAAGTCCGCCTTCGTAGGTCAAATCTGGACCATTTCGCAGCGTACCAAGCAAGTTTGAATTGTCGTAGGCAAAGTCGCCAGCTTGAGAAGTTGGACCGACACCCTCGTCTTGAAAACGCACAAATTGGCTGTGGCAAACATAGCAGTTCTCGCGCTTAAAAACTTCGCGCCCACGCAACTCGGCTTCGGTATAATTGCGTAAACCAACTGATGGTTCAGGGTTAAAGGTCGCGGCTGGAACAACCACCACCAAACTGGTCACACCAGTCACAAGGAGCATAAACATCAGCCCGATAATTGCATTCTTAGGATTTAGCATAAAAACTCCTAATCGTCCGCCGCCGCAGCAGCAACTGCGACCGGAATTCTGGCTCTGGAAAAAGCCTCCTGACGTTTAGCGGAACGCACGGTTTGCAGCACGTTATAGGCAAAAATATAAACTGAGAAAATCATCGCTAATGCGGCAATCATTCGGGTAAAGGTAAACGGTTGTAAGAATGGTACGGTTTGTTGGACGTTAATCCCCATGACCCAACTGGTGGCTTGGACAAACCCCATGGTTGTCCAAACCAAGAAGAACATCACAAAAGAAACTGTAAAGGTCCAAAAATGCACCACCACGAGTTTTTTAGAGTACCACTCGACTTTGTAAAGACGCGGAATACAGTAGTAAATACTGGCAAACAGCACCACGCTAAAGCCACCAAGCATGGCTAAATGGGCGTGAGCGCTGACAATCCCTGTGAAGTGCTGATACCAGTTGATTGAACGCACGGCTTGTAAACTGCCTTGGAAACTGGATAAGGCATACATAATCCAGCCAAAGGTCACAAAACGAAGCGGTAAATTCCAAGCCAAGTTCTCCCAACGCCCTTGGGTGCTTAAAAAGAAATTAGCACTTGCCGAATAGACCGGAATGCTCATTAAAACACTCGAGGCAATCGCAAAGGCTTTAAGCCATTCTGGAACAGGCGCTTGAATGATGTGATGCGCCCCAATTCCCGTATAAAAGGCAAAATTTCCCCAGAATCCAATTAAGGACATTTTATGGCTAAAGACTGGGTTGCCCGGTTCGCCATTCTTGCCAGCCGTCAGTTTTGGCAACAGGTAGTAAATAATTCCAATGCCCATGGTGGTAATCCATAAGCCCAGCACATCGTGGGCATAGAACCAATTGGCAATTGCATCGTTCAGTCCGTCTAGCGGTACAAAAGTTCGGTTGCCAACAATCCAGACCAAGGTCATACCAACCATCGAACCCATCCAGTACCAAACCGAGACGTACAATTGTGGTTCGGTGCGTCTTGCCACAGTCGCAAAGGTTAGGTAGCCCACCAAACCAAGGTTAATCAGCATCCACCAATCCATCCACCAAACAAGTTCCGCCCATTCGCGCCCTTCGGATAGACCATTTAAGAGCGTTAGCGGAATACAAATAGCAAAGGCGTTCCAAGACCAACCCACCGCCGTACCCAGACGCTCAGAAACCAATGGAGTCTTTAATAAGCGCGGCAACATATAAAACATTGAGCCAATGCTTGCCATCGAGACCCAAGACATCACCACAGTATTGACGTGTGATGGACGAATCCGACTAAACGACAACCACGGCACACCCTTGGTAAAATCCGGAAAGACAAACAAAATTGCCATGAACACACCAAAGGTCATGCCAATAACACCCCAGACCACAGACGACGTAAGCCACAGCTTTGCCGACCCGTCTGGAGTATCAGGAAACAAACGATCACGCACAGATTCGAGCATACTCATACCCACCAGCCTTCCTCCTCGAGAAACCCCAACAACCTTATGTCAGGTAGACGACCTCAGCCCTATGTTCAGCAGATTACGCAACAGCATACGAATTACAACACTGTGCAACAACCAGAGAATTGTCCCAAACGCCTTTGATGACAACAGAAAATTGAATGGCAACAGACAATTGGCACTTGGTTGCAAAAAATACTCACGAAAGCCTGTGCGACAATGAATTATGAAAATCACCAGACGAGAAGCCCTAGTTACAATTGGAGCAATTGGTGCTACGGGCTGTATGCCAATCCGAGAAAACCC
>JAYWHB010000292.1:0-4020 GCA_043777915.1 Deinococcales bacterium | reverse complement strand
CCTGCGCCGTGAAGTCAATCCCGCCGAGTTGCATGGGTCGTTGGTGCTTGTACCAGTCATCAATGTGCCAGCCTTTGAAGCCGCCTCTCGAGGTAATCCGCTCGATACCTTCAGTTATGACATGAACCGAATTTACCCTGGTAAGCCCAACGGGTATTTTTCCGAGCGGATTTGTTATGAACACAGCCTTTGGATGACTAAGGTGGCGGGTTTAGAACTGAGTATCCATTCGGGTGGGGCGCACTCGTACCTCTCCGAAACAATTTTTGCCACCGAGGACGCAAAATCCCAAGA
This sequence comes from Deinococcales bacterium, assembly GCA_043777915.1. Taxonomy (GTDB): domain Bacteria; phylum Deinococcota; class Deinococci; order Deinococcales; family JAAFIG01; genus JAAFIG01. Next base: position 3,726 of record JAYWHB010000292.1, on the reverse strand, counting down.
ACTGGCTAAGGCAATGGGCGAGGGTTGGGATTTGGCACTCAAAGCCTTTTTGCCCAAAGGCAACCCAATGGCTTCAATGCTCGAGGTCGGCAAAACAGGAATTACTGTCGAACTCGGTGGGCGCAGTGCCACCAGCCCTAAAGACTTTCATCGGGTCGGACGGGTTCTCGCCGATGCCGCCCTGAACGTGATGCGCCACTACAAGATGCTAGATGGACAAGCCACGTATGCCGAGCCGCGTTATACAGGGGTGCAACATGCGCTACTCGCGCCAAACAGTGGTTTATTTTTAGCCGACGAAGCCGCAGAATTCAAAAAGCCAATGAAAAAAGGCGATGTGATCGCCCGAATTTATGATGTTTACGGCGATTTGCTTGAGACTTTAACCGCCCCCGCCGACGGTAGAATTTTTGGCTTACGGGCTTTACCAAACGTGACTGTTGGCGATTGGTGCTGTTTCTTTGCCGAAATTCAGGGAACGTTGCCGTGAACCAGCAAACTCGAGACAAGGCGGTGATTGAGGATGGGTGAATTGGTTGAACTCTTGAAGAGCCTGATTGCCATTCCTTCGGTCAATCCTCCCGGCGATAACAGCGCCATCTCGGGTTTTATTGCCGCGTGGCTCGAGCAGATTGGGGCGCGGGTGCAAGTGCTTGCGCCACTCGAGCATCCGCAGATACAGAGTGTTGTGGCAACCATCGGACAAGGTGAGCCAGTGGTGATGCTCCATGCCCATTCGGATACTGTACCCGTGGCAGAAACCGAAGGCGGCAGGTGGTCGTCTGACCCGTTTGTTGCCCTCGAAGCCGACGGAAAAATTTTTGGTAAAGGCAGTGTGGACGATAAAGCCCCACTTGCGGCAATGATGCTGACCATGAAACACCATGCGGCTCGAGTGCAAGGCGGCACATTGGTTTTGGTGGCGGCAGCCGACGAAGAAATGGGTGGGCAAATGGGGACACGCTGGTTAGCCGAATCTGGGCATTTACCAAGCTGTGATTTGATTGTGGTCGGTGAACAAACCGCTAACCGTGTTGCAACGGCGCATAAGGGCGTAATGCGTGCCACCATCACCACGCAGGGGCATAGCGTCCATGCCACCAATCCAAGTCGTGGGATTAACGCCATTAACGCCATGGCAAGGCTTGTCTTGGCACTCGAGGCGTATCATTATCGTTTGACAGAACATTTGCATCCTTTGGTGGGCGTTCCGACTTGTAATATCGGGGTGATTCAGGGTGGCAGCACCGCCAATGCGGTGGCAGACCAATGTCTAATACGCCTAGACCGACGCATGATTCCGGGTGAAAATCCCAAGACTGTCCAACACGAACTCGAGCAGGTGGTATCCATGACTGATATTGCCCCAGCCACCGCGAAAATCAGTGAATTTCAATACTCGAGTTGGTTTGAGTCTCGGTTGGAAACCCCTTTGGGCAAAGCCTTTTTACAGTATTCGAGCCAAGCCACCCAAACACCGCTCGAGCCTATTGGCTACTTGCCCGGTTCTGATGCCAAGCACTTAATGAACCTTGTACGAGGCGACATGGTGATTTTTGGACCCGGCAGTTATGAAGTGGCACATTCATTTGATGAATATGTCGAAATCAGTCAACTCGAGCAATGTTTTACAGTCCTGAACGGATTTCTAAAGCAGCATTTAAGTGGGGAAGACCATGTTTGATACCCTGATTCGCGGCGCAGTGGTTGTTACACCCCAAGCCACCAAACGTCTAGATGTTGCCCTCGAGAATGGCAAAATTGCGGCACTGCTCGAGCCGAACACCACTGCCGAAGCCAAAGAAATCATAGATGCAACAGGTTTGCATTTACTGCCCGGCGCGGTAGATATTCATTTTCATGTTCGCGCCCCAGCTTACCCAGAACGCGGCACATGGACTTCGGAAACCCGAGCGGCTGCGGCGGGTGGCGTGACCACGGTTTTTGAAATGCCCATCTCGAAGCCGTGTTGTGCTACACCAGAAATCCTGACCTCGAGACGAATCCAAGCCGAACGCGAAGCCGTGGTCAATTTTGCGCTGTATGGCGCACCCGGAATGCTCAAGCCCGAATTGGTGCAGGGTATGGCGGAAGCTGGAGCAATTGGCTTTAAGATTTTTACCACGGCAGCCGTTCTAGGGCGTGAAGATGAATTTGACGGGCTGTGTGTCCCCGAAGAATGGCAGCAACTCGAGTGCTTAGAATTGGTGCGCCATACTGGACTAACCCTTGTGGTTCACGCCGAAAGTAACCCACTCCTCGAGTATTACAGTGCCAAAGTCAGAAGCACAGGGCGCAACGATGCAGCCACCCACGGACAATCCCGCCCAGCCTTGGTCGAAGCCCTTGCGATAGCCAAAATTGCCACGATGAACGACTTGGTAGGCGCAAAACTTCATATTGCCCATGTGACTTCAAAACATGCCCTCGAGACATTAAGAAAATGGCAAGGCTCAGGACAAGATATAAGCGGCGAAACTTGCCCACAGTATTTGCTTTTTACCGAACTCGAACTCGAGCAGTACGGCAGTTACGCTAAAATCAACCCGCCACTCCGAACACAGGGGGATAATGCCGCGCTCTGGGAAGGTATTCAGGACGGCACATTGCAAAGTGTCACCACTGACCACTCGCCGTTTACGGTCGAAGAAAAAGAACGCGCCAAAACTGATATTTGGCGTGCGCCACCCGGAGCGCCGGGGGTAGAACAACTTGTACCAATGCTGCTGGACGCGGTAGCCAATCACAAAATCAGTCTCGAGAAAGCTGTCGAACTGATGTCCAGCGCTGGCGCAAAACGTTTTGGGATTTACCCACAAAAAGGGGCGGTGCAACCCAGTGCCGACGCAGATTTAATCTTGGTGGATTTGAATGCCCAAACTGTCGTGGACAAAAATAAAGAATTCAGTCTGGCTCGAGCCAACGACTATTTTTTTGACGGCAGAACTTTTCGGGGGCAAGTCAAGCGCACGATTGTACATGGGAAAACTGTTTTTCTTGATGGTGCAGTGGTTGGCGTAGCGGGAGACGGGAGGTTTGTACGCCCATGAAAATACTACTCACAGGGGCAGGCGGCTTTGTTGGACAAGCCCTGACACGTCAACTCGAGCAAGCTGGTTTTGAAGTGCTGGACGGTGATATTCACAGCACCCGATACAGGCTTAATGTGCTTGACCGCGACCATCTAACCGCGCTGGCTCTCGAGCATCAGCCTACAGTTTTGGTTCATGCGGCGGCTCGCACCACTGCCACTCGAGAAGACGAACTCGATTTACTTGAGGTCAACGTCCAAGGCACAATCAATGCGATGTTCGCGGCTCGAGCCGCAAAAGTTAAACATTTTATTCTGCTCAGTTCGGCTGGGGTCTATGCACCAGAACAAGCCACACCGATTGGCGAAGACGGAATACTTCGTAATGACAAAGCCTACAGCCTTTCAAAAACCCTTGCCGAGCAGGGTTGCGAACTTGGCAAGCCCGAAGGCATGACCCTATGGATTTTGCGTCTGGCGGCAATGTACGGACCCAACGAACACGCCTCGAGTTCGAGGGCTGGGGTGTCTTTAATTGGGCAAATGGCAGAACAGTTTCTTGGTCCGAAAAACATAGTTTTGCCGCATAAAAACTTTGACGAATACAATTTTTTACACACCGCCGATTTAGCCTGTTTAATCCAAATCATCGCTAAACGCCGAGGCGATAAAAAAACGCATCTGTACAATGTTGG
>JAYWHB010000291.1:0-4034 GCA_043777915.1 Deinococcales bacterium | reverse complement strand
GTATTTTAATGCGACTATGGCGAAGGCTTTTAAGTGGAAATTTCGGGGTTTCAAGCGTGATGTTTGAATTACTCTTTAAGCGTTATTGGTACTAGGCTAAGCTCATTCTGCTATTGACAGAAAACACCTCTATCCTCGAGAATAGACAAAATAACCTCGGGTTTCGAGGTGGAGGTTAAAAGTGGATCAACGTTTCAAGCTCGAATCTGAATTTAGTGCCAAGGGCGACCAGCCCAAAGCCATTGCCCAAATGGTGGATGGTTTAGAAAGTGGTTTTCGTTTCCAAACCTTACTGGGAGCGACGGGTACTGGAAAGACATTTTCAGTAGCAAAAACAATCCAAGAACTTCAACGCCCAGCCTTAATTATTGCACCCAATAAGATTTTAACCGCCCAATTAGCTGGAGAATTCCGTGAGTTCTTCCCCAATAACGCGGTGGAATTCTTTGTTTCTTATTACGATTATTACCAACCCGAAGCCTATGTTCCGGGTAAGGATTTATTTATCGAAAAAGATTCTGCCGTCAATCAAGAAATTGAGCGTCTGCGCCACAGCACCACCCGCAGTTTACTGACGCGGCGTGACGTGATTGTGGTTGCCAGTGTTTCTTGTATTTACGGACTTGGCAACCCCGAAGAGTACAAACGCATGAATTTGTATTTAGAAAAAGGTAAACCAATTGCAAGGGACGCGATTTTAGAGCGCTTGGTGCAGATTCAATATGAACGCAACGACATCGAATTGCTGCCGGGGCGTTTTCGCGCCAAAGGTGATACTTTAGAAATCTGGTGCAGTTACGACGAACACCCAATGCGCTTTCAACTCTGGGGCGATGATCTCGAGCAGATTCAAGTGGTCAATTTATTAACCGGTGAAATCCTGCAAAACCTCAGCAGCACTGTGGTCTATCCCGCTAAGCATTATGTGACCGAACAAGGCAATATAGATGCTGGAATTGCTGGAATCGAAGCTGAACTTGCTTCTCAACTCGAGTATTTTAACAGTGTTGGTAAGTTACTCGAGGCACAACGAATCAAGGAACGCACCCTGTACGACCTCGAGATGATGCGGGTACTTGGCTATTGTTCGGGAATTGAGAATTACAGCCGTCACATAGATGGGCGGCAACCGGGCGAAAAACCGTATACCTTGCTCGATTATTTTCCAGACGATTTTATTACTTTTTTGGACGAATCGCACATTTCGCACAGTCAAATTGGCGGGATGTACAAAGGCGATTATGCCCGTAAAAAAACTTTATCCGATTATGGTTTTAGGTTGCCAAGCTGCATGGATAACCGTCCGTTAAAAACCGAGGAGTTCTACGAAAAAGTTGGGCAAGTGGTTTATGTTTCTGCCACGCCCGGCGAGTACGAACGCGGCATCTCGAGCCAGATTATTGACCAAGTGATTCGTCCGACAGGCTTAATTGACCCTCAAATTGAGATTCGTCCGACTTTGGGGCAAGTTGAAGATTTACTTGGGCGTATCCGAGTTCGGGCAACTCGAGACGAACGGGTGCTGGTCACGACCCTGACCAAACGCATGTCCGAAGACCTAACTGAGTATTTGCTGTCGCATAATGTCAAAGCTCGCTACTTGCACTCCGAGATTGACACGATGGAACGCCAAGAGATTATCCGCGACCTTCGACTTGGGCATTTTGATGTGCTGGTCGGGATTAACTTATTGCGCGAAGGACTGGATTTACCCGAAGTCAGCTTGGTGGCAATACTCGATGCCGATAAACCCGGGTTTTTACGTTCCGAACGCAGTTTAATCCAAACCATCGGACGGGCTGCCCGTAATGTTGGTGGTGAAGTGATTTTGTACGGCGACAGTATTACCCCAGCCATGCAGTTTGCCATTTCAGAAACCAATCGGCGCAGAGGTATCCAAGAAGCCTATAACCTTGAACACAACATCACCCCGACAACCATCAGCAAAAGCATTCGTAAAGTCATACGCGGCGAAGAAGCCCCAGAAACGCCACTCGAGCCAACTGACATTAGCTTAAGTAAAGACGACATCTTAAGCGCCATCACCGACCTAGAGCTAGACATGTGGCAAGCCTCCGAAGCCATGGACTTTGAAGGCGCAGCCCGACTGCGCGACCAAATCAGGCAACTCGAGACCAAATTATCTGGCAAGGAAGTCAAAACCGTCAATATGCCCGGTGGTAAACCCCAGAAACGCTCGAGAGGCAAGAGATAGATTTTATTCCCAATCCTGTGTTGGACGCACTTTTTTTGCCTCGAGCTTAGCGCGTTTAGCGGCTTGCAATTGCGAAACTATGTCTTGGGTTCGGGCTTTGGCGTTCTCTAAACTCTCGAGCGCCTCTAGTCGTGGTTCTTCCTCAAGCAGTGCTTTATACCGCGCCCAATTTGCATCTTCTTCGCTTTGCGGTTCGGCTCTCCCACTCGGGCGCAACCAACCAAAGTGCATTTCCGAGGTGTCAAATTCTCGTTCCTCGAGTTCGGATAAGGCTGCCTCGCGTACATCTGGGTTTTTCTCGAGAAAATTGTGTAAGGCTTTGGGTTTAACTTCTAGCGCCACCAAAACCCGATCCTCGAGTCCACCTGCATCCAGCACCGCTTCTAAAAAAGCATCTGGGGTCAGACTCGAGGGTTTGCGTTTCATGTTTTAAGTATAGCAAAATCGTCTTGTATTGCTCGAGAAACTATGTTTGGAACACTAAAAGCCACTAAAACTCGACCACAAAAGCACTTTCGATAAAATCTTGGGAACGAATAGACTCGAGAATTGTGTCAGACGGGCGAGCATCGAGGCTTAAGGCAAACAATGCCTTACCGCCCGGTGCATCACGCCCAAGCTGCATTCCAGCGATGTTGACATTGGCTTCGCCGAGTAAACTACCGATTTTTCCGACCACGCCCGGCTGGTCAAAGTTGGTGGCGATTAGAGCAAAGCCTTCTGGGGCAATCTCGAGGCGGTAATTGCGAATACGGGTGATTCTTGGTTGACGACCAAAGCATGTGCCGGACAAACTGCGAACCCGTTTACCATCCGACATCGTGACTTTAATTTCATTGGCGTAATCTTCGGATTCTTCGGTGTGTTTGATACTCACCAAAATACCTTGTTCCCTTGCTAAAGCCCTCGCATTGACAAAGTTTGGGGTTTCTTCTGTCATGCGTTTTAAGTAGCCAATCAGGACACTCGAGAAAACCGGCTCGAGTTCGCTTGGATTTGCGCCACCCATGCTCAAACTTGGGAATTTACCAGCAAATTCCACTTCGATTTCGGTGGCTGCCCCAATCTCGAGTTGGGCAAGCATCACGCCCATCCGTTCAGCCAAAGTCATGTATGGACCAAGTTTCTCGAGGGTGCTGGCATCAAGTTTTGGGGCATTGATTGCGCCGTGTGAATAATCGCCTTGCAGCGCTGCACAAACCCGCTCGAGAATTTCATTGCCCACGCGGTCTTGGGCTTCGACGGTGTTTGCCCCAAGGTGTGCCGTCATGACCACATCATCACGCCCAAGCAGAGGATTGTCTAAACTTGGTGGTTCGGTCACAAAAACATCCACCCCTGCGGCGAACAAGTGTCCATCCTCGAGAGCCGCCGCAATCGCGGCTTCGTTGATGATTCCGCCTCGTGCCGCATTGACCACCACACCACCAATCGGCATGAGGGCAATTTCTTTAGCGCCAATCATGTCAAAGGTTTCTTCGGTCATTGGCACATGGACGGTTAAAATATCAATCTGCTTGAGCAACTCTTCTAAACCATGGGCGCGTTTGACCCCAAGCAATTCAAATTTTCTATCCGAAATATAAGGGTCAAAGGCAATTACATTCATTTTTAAGCCCATGGCTCGGTTGGCAACAATTGTGCCAATCCGTCCGAGTCCGACAATCCCAAGGGTTTTTTCTTTGACTTCACGCCCAAGGTATTTTCTGTCCCATTGCCCATTGCGAATCAGTCTGTCTGAGCGTGCTACACCCCGATAAGCACAGAGCATCAAGGTAATGGCAAGTTCGCCAGCCGAAACGGTATTGGCTTCAGGGGC
>JAYWHB010000290.1:0-11468 GCA_043777915.1 Deinococcales bacterium | reverse complement strand
AGACACAACGCTCGATTTTGTAATGGTCTAAGACCCGAAAAACATCAGCCACCATGTTGTCAAAGTTGATCGTCTCGAGGGGTGCAACTGTTGCCCCTGTGCCGCGATGGTCAAAAGAAATGGTGCGCCAATCTTGACTGAGTACCGACATCGTATCCGCCCAGTCTTCCCAACTGCCAATCCAACCGCTTAGAAACAGGATGGGCGGGGCATCCCTACGACCAAAAGAAGTGGTATAGAGCTTGGTTTCATCCAGAGTTATAAACATCTTGCTCCTTTTATACTCGAGGTTTTATCGTACAATGCTTCTTGTGAGTAAGCCCCGCATTTACATTGATGGACAAGCCGGCACAACTGGACTGCAAATCCGAGCGCGTCTCGCGCATCGCACTGACCTTGAATTGGTGTCTATTGACCCAGAAAGGCGCAAAGACGAACTCGAGCGCCAGCGCTTACTGAACAGTGTGGATTTAGCGGTTTTATGCCTGCACGACGACCTCGCAAGGGCAGCCGTACAAATGATTGGCAACCCCAAGACTCGAGTTTTAGATGCCAGCACCGCCCACCGAGTTGCGCCAAATTGGGTTTATGGTTTTCCAGAACTGAATTTGGCGCAAAGCACAGCTATAGAAACAGCCCGTTTTGTGGCAAACCCCGGCTGTTATGCCCAGAATGCGATTGCGCTGCTTCGTCCGTTGGTGGATGCGGGTTTGATTCCCACCGATTACCCCCTAAGCATTCAAGGCGTTCAGGGCTACAGTGGCGGTGGACGACAACTGATAGATGCGGTTGAAGGACGCGGCAGCGAGCATCATTTGGCAGGAGCATACCGAGGTTACGGTTTATCACTAAACCATAAGCACTTGCCTGAAATCACAGCTTACTCGAGACTGGCAACCGAACCGATTTTTACACCAGCCGTTGGCAAGTGGCTCAAAGGAATGCTGGTGCAAATCCCAATTCATCTTTCGTCTTTGCCAAGACAGCCAACTGCTTTGGAAATCCAAGCCATTCTCGAGGAACGTTATGCTGGACAGCGATTTATCAAGGTTTTAGGACTCGAGGAGGCTGCCCCAGCTGTTGCTGTCTTAAATCCAGAAACCTTAAATGGGACAAACCAAATGGAAATCATGGTTTTTTCCAATGCTGCTAAAAAACAAGTCCTGCTGGTGGCTCGAGCCGATAATCTGGGCAAAGGTGCGTCTGGGGCTGCGGCTCAGAACATAGACCTAATGCTGGGTTTACAGGGCAATCATGATTACGCGCTGGATGACTAAAAAACTCGAGGGTAAATCCCTCGAGTAGAGCCTCTGAAAGAGAAATTTTATCGTTAAAACAGGGAGGGGACAAGCCCCTCCCCTACATAAAAACATTGTTCTGTAGGGGAGACCCTTGTGGTCTCCCTGTTTTTCTAACCATCCATTAAACCGTAAAATTGCTAAAAATATGGACTTTTCGGAGGCTCTACCACCGAGTTTTTGCTTTTTATTCTGCAACTGGTGCAGCAAAATTACTTTTTCGCAACGGGATTTCTGGTAAAGCAAGGGTCAGTAAGAACGCCACCAGCGCCACCAAAATACCCAGTTTATAAATAATCGTGATGCTGTCGGTCAGAACACTTTTGAAAGCTGCGTCTACCTTATCTATGGTGCTAATAATGGTGCTTTTGTTACTTTCTAAACCCTTTAGGCTATTTTGATAAATTCCAGCCGCCACGGTTTTGGGTTGCGGTTGGTTCTTAACAACGGCGGCTAGGGCGGTGTTAATTGCCCCTGAAATCACTTGTGGGGCAGCCGCATCAAGACTTTGCCTGACTTGAATCAGGATACCGGCTCGGCGTTCAGGATAGGTCAAGACTGCTTCTGGGATGCTGCTTAAACGGGCTTTAATCGGGGTTGGCAAGTCTGAGTTCTTGGCAAGTCTAGCTAGGGCTTCTTTGGGGTTTTCGTCCGCCATGGCGGTTTCCACCAATTTGTACTGCGCCTCGAGTCCTGAACGGATTTGGGCAGCAATTCCACCCGCTTGTAACGTCTTTTTGAGTTGGGCTGGAATTTGCGGATTTTTAAGCAGGGCAGCTTTGGCAAGCGGGTCGTTATCACGTAAAGCCCGAACCATTAAAAGTTGTACAGCACGGTTTTGAGCCTCTAAATACTGCCAAAAACCACCCGCTTGCACCGCCGCCGCCAGTTGCGTTTGCATTTGGCTAGGCATTTGTTTGTTATTCGCCAGAACTTTTAGGGCAGCTAAATCGTTTTGCAACATCGCTTTCTCGAGGTTGCGCTCGGTGTTGGTGATGCTTTGTAAGGCTGTTTTTTTAATACCGACGGCATCAAAACGTAAATTATTATTCCCTTCGGCACTTGCACCACCTGTATTGCCTTGGGTGAATTGGGCGCGTAAAGCAGGTGGAACATCCTTGGTGGCTTCCTCGAGTTTCGGCGCAAGGTTCTGAGCGAGGATATTGCCAAAGACACTAAAGAACACCGCTAAGCCAACACTGCTGCCCATACTGCGAAAAAAAGTGGCACTTGAGGTTGCAACCCCCATTTTCTGAATTGGTGCAGCCGCTTGAATGGCTAGGGTGTACAAAGGAATACTTGGTCCTAAACCCAAGCCCATGACCAGCATTTTCAGAAAGACCTCCCAAAAGGTGCTTTGTGGCGTTAAGGTAAAGCCAGCGATTGCAAAACCAATCATCATGATGATTAAGCCAACCAACATCAGGGGTTTGTAGCGTCCAAAACGACTGACCAATTGTCCACTCAGCACATTGCCAATCACCAAGCCAATCACCAAAGGCAGCCCGGCAAAACCACTGGCGGTGGCGCTTAAACCGACCACATTCTGCATAAAAATAGGCAAAAAGACAATCGCGCTTAAGAATGCCATGCCAATCACAAAAGCGGCAGCGTTGCCGATACTAAAGGCTGGATTTTTGAATAAACCTAAATCGAGCAAAGGGTCTTTAGCGCGGCGTTCAATGAAGATAAAAGCAATTAGAGCAACAGCCGACACTGCAAACATCCCAAGGATTTCTGGACTGCCCCATAAGTAACCTGTTTCATTTGGGCGCACTGCCGTTTTACCCAAAGACAGCGCCAACAATAACGGAACGGTGCTAAGCAGTAAAGTGGCAGCGCCAGCATAATCTATCGAAGGTTTATTTTGCACCAAATTGAGGTTTGGCATTTTAGAAAGAATAAAAGCCAAAGCAACCGCGCCAACTGGTAAATTGACAAAGAAAACCCAGTGCCACGAAAAATTATCGGTTAGAAAGCCACCCACAAGCGGACCAACCACACTCGAGAGTCCAAAGACCGCACCAAATAAACCACTGTACTTGCCGCGTTCGGTCGGTGGGAAAATATCGGAAATAATTGCTAAGGCACTGGTAAAAAGCGCAGCACTGCCCAGACCTTGAATGCCTCTGGCAGCAATAATTTGCCAAGTTTCGGCAGCCACACCACACAACACACTGCCTGCCAAAAAAATACCAATACCAATCAGTAAAATTGGTTTGCGACCAAAAATATCCGATAACTTGCCGTAAATTGGAACCATCACGGTACTCGAGACAAGGTAAGCGGTTGTGACCCAACCAAACAAGGTGGCTTCGATGTTCAGGTCGGCTTGGATACTTGGTCCGGCGGTGGCAACAATCGTTTGGTCAAGGGCAGCCAGTAGCACCCCTAAAAAAGCACCAATCAGGGTAAAGATTTTTTGTTGACGGGTTAGTTCTGGAATTTGTGGCATAGACATGGCTGGGGCAGACATAAAACTCCTTCATTATTGGTTTGTATCGTCTTTGAATTGGGCTTTGATACCGTCGGTCAGATGTTTCATGGTGTTGGCAAAACGCTCGAGTTCGTTGGCGGGCATATCTTCTACGGCTTTGAGGATGTGTTCTGCCATGGCTTGCCGCTTATGCTCGAGTGTAGCCAGCCCGTGGGCGGTTAAAACCACCCGAATACGGCGCGAATCTTCTGGGTCAAGCGCTCGAGTGACCAGTTCTTTTTCCTCGAGCTTCTCGAGAATCCGAGAAATGTCTGAAGGATTGGTGGCAAGCCGAGTGCAAATGAGTTTGGGATAAAGTGCGCCATCGTGGATGGCAACCAAAGCCAAAAAATCCTTAAATTCAAGGTCGAGGTCGCCAATCACTTTGGGGATGACGTGTTGCCGCATGGTTTGACCAAACGACCACCACGCCTCGAGTAGCGCCTGAGCATGAGATTTATAGACAACCAGACCAGACGAAGATTCAGAACTTAAAGACGGTTTAACCACGCGATTATTCTAAACTAAAATAGTTTCAGTTTGCAAATAAATCAAATGGCTTAGAGGACTGGCTGTGCGCTTTGAGTCTTGAGCTATGAAAACCATTAAAGCCCATAACTTACTTAGGAACTGTCCGAAAATAAAATCCGTGAATCGTTGGGCGAGGCTTCTTGACCATATACGCGCACCTTACGGGCATGGTCGCATGCCTCGCCCCTACGGTAAAAATCTTATGTAAAACCGTAGGGGTTAGGCACGCCTAACCCTTCGCGGTCAACGATGATTCGTTATCAAATCGGGATGTTACTTCAGGACAAATCCTTTATCGGTAACGGACCTTCGCGCAGTCCACGCAACCACAACTCGGTGTTCTGACTCGAGTTTTCCCAAATCAGTAACACTGCCATTGCCCCATAAATCGGTAAATGCCCAACCAATTCATTCCAATCAAAAATCGTTAAAGTTAAATTTAAGGGAATCCAGGCAATCACAATGATTTCACGGGTAAAGACATTGGCGACTAAACACAAGCCCACCAACAATTCGACACTGCCCGCAAAACGTAAAAAAAGTTCGTTGGGAATTGGCAAACCAAGGGCGGCTGTAAAATTTAAGGGTTGCTGCTCGAGAAAAGAAAGCGCCAGCATCGGATTACCCAATTTTTCGGTAAAGGCGGCAGCGATTAAACCCAGTCCGACCCCAATTCTTAGAGCAGTCACCGCATGGCGCATCAGGTTTGGGGTTGGTTCAAAACGGGTTAAAATCAGGCGGTCAATGGCAATCGGACCGCGCCCAGCTAAATAGAAAAAGACCGCAAAACCAAGCACATGGGCATTATCGAGGCTTGCCTCGAGTCCAACAAAGGCAATCCCGACCAGCCATAGCCAAGCCAGTACCACGGCTGCGGCTCGAGTGAAGCCACCATAGAAAAGCGCCAGTGCCACACCCGCTTGCAGTAAACCAATAAAATACGCCCAAGCGCCCGGTAGTTTTAGGGCAGGGGCAAATAAGTTGCCTTGGACACTTGCCACAAAAAGCGGCACAGCAAAATGTACTGCTAGAATGGCTGGAATTAAGCCGTATAATGCCATGCGCCGCTCAATAATCGCTCCAAACCACGCAAGGTTCGGGATAAAACCCGCTCCACCTCGAGCGCGTTGCCAAAACCACAAACCAAGCACCGTAAGACCAACAGCCACAATAAAAATCAGGCTCGGCAGCGAAAAAACCGCCAGCCAATCAAACGGAGGTGATTCTCCTTGATGAAACCATTTGACATGGGCTTCGGCATTGTTTGAGAGTAAGAATGCCAACAAGCAAAAAAGCAACCTTAGCATGAGAAAATTGTAACAAGCCTTAAACTGTCATGTGTCCCTAAATTACACTTACTCCAACGCCAAACGAACATTGCCTTGGCACTTCTCGAGCAGAACCAAAGCAGCCTCAGCAGATATGTGTTTTTTGAGCATCACAATCGCAGTTTTGACGTTCCAACCAGCTTGGCTTAATGCCGCTTCTGCCATGTCGTCGGTTACGTCCGTCGCCAGCCGAGTCAAACGAATGGCTCGAGCCACCAGCTTAATGTTTGTGGCTTGTAAATCCACCATTAAATTGCCGTAGACCTTATGTAAACGCACCATGATGCCACTGGATAAAGTGTTCAAAGCAATTTTTTGGGCAGTTCCAGCCTTTAAGCGCGTGCTGCCCGAAATTACTTCTGCGCCCGTGTCCAGAAGAATCGGTACATCCGAAAACTCGAGAATTTTAGTGTTTGGATTGTTCGATAAGGCAATTCGTAAGACCCCAGATTCTTTGGCGGCTTCCAATGCCCCAAGCACATAAGGCGTGCCACCACTGGCAGCAATACCAATCAGCACATCGTTATTTGTCGGTTTTAGGGCTAATAAATCGGCTTTACCCATTGCAAAATCGTCTTCTGCACCTTCGGCGGCTTGAAAAACCGCGTTCCTGCCGCCCGCCATGACCACCACGGCGCGTTCTTTACGCCAGCCAAAGGTCGGGGTTAATTCGCTCGAGTCTAAATACGCCAAGCGTCCACTTGTCCCCGCCCCAGCGTAGAGTAAGCGCCCGCCTTGGGCTAAACATACAGCAGCCAAATCCACGGCTTTAGCCATTTGGTGTGATGCGTCAAGTACGGCTTGCACCGCGTTTTCTTGGTCTTGAGCAATCAGTCGCACAAGTTCCAAAGTAGGCAGTAAATCAAGGTCTTTGCTGTTTGGGTTGATGCTTTCTGTGCCGATTCCTGTTGCGCCAATGGTCATGGCTGTAGTTTACACTTAAGCCTGTGTTACCAACTCGAGCTTATGCCACTTTGAATTTGCGTTGGAATCCGTTCTCTGAACCCAATCAAGAAGAACGGGCTGATTTAGCGGTACAGATGCCAGAATTTTTACTCGAGCCAAAAAAAGCCATTTTAATTCTTGGTGAAAAAGGACGTGGCAAAACCACACATTTACTGGCACTACACCAAAAAAATCCAGATGCGCCTTATGTTCACTTGTCAGAATTTGGCAAGCATCCAAGCATCCCCCGTGCCAACATTATTTTTTTAGACGAAGCCCAGCGTTTACCGCACCTAACCCGAAGGTTCATTTGGCAACGCGCCAAAACATGGGTGATTGCCTCACATGAAAATCATACCCGTGAACTCGAGCAGGCTGGTTTTAGGGTGGAAATCCTGCATTTAACAGGTTTAACCTTAGGAAAACTTGAAGCAGTCATCGAAAAACGGCTCGAGTGGGCGCAGCGTTCTGAAGGTCAGATTCCACGCATCCCACAACAAAAACTCGAGCAACTTCTAAAACAATTCGGTGATGACTTACGCACAATTGAGGGGGCGTTGTACAATATGTACCAGAAATTATCAAAGGAGTCCTTATGAGTTTTAAGCTCGAGATTCGACTTGACCGCCCTGATGGCGTGTATCTGGCTGGTGACACGGTTTCTGGCATCGTCACAATTCATGACCCCGACGGTGGACGTGGCAAAATTCAACTGATTCGTGAATGGCGGGCGCATGGACGCGGACATGGCGATCATGGGTCTCGAGCCGAAGTAACCATTGCCGAGACTTGGGGGGCTGGAGTCAGTGAAGTTCCCTTTAGTTTCCCGATGCCCGATGGTCCGTTTACTTACCGAGGCACAAACACCAACTTAGATTGGTATGTTCGGGCAGAGTCGGGCGGGATGTTTGGTAAAACCAAAGCCGAAACCGATTTTATTTTTGGGGCAGTGCCGAACATGCCAAGTGTTGACTTTGGACCAAGCTATAGCGCACCAGTGGCATACGGCAAACCAGCCACGGGAAGCACTTTTGGCATTGTGGCTTTGGTTATTTTTTTGTTTATTTTTGGTGGTATCGGGTTTTTTGTTTTCGGGACTGCTCAACCACCACTGATTGTTGCCCTTCCATTTGGAGCAATTTTTTTAGGGGTCTTTGGGTTTATTGGCTATTCGTTTCTTCGCAATAACCTAGCTCAAGCCAGACTAGGCACGGTCAACCTCGAGATAGAACCGACCCAAGTCCAACCCGGTCAAAGTATTCAAATTCGCTTTTCCACTACCGTTAAAGCCGAAGTAAACTTAGAAAAAATCGAGGTCAAACTGGTACAGAACGAATTTTATGCCACTGGAAGCGGCACAAACCGCAGCACCCACACCGTACCGATTTTGCAACAAGTAATTCCAGTTTCCGAAGCACGGGCATTGCGGGCAGGTGAAAAACTCGAGTTTGCGGTGGAAATACCCATTCCAGCCGATGCCGCCACGACCTTTAGCGCCCATGACAACAAAGTCACTTGGCAGGTGCAAATTACTTTACCAATCAAAGGCTGGTCGGACTGGCAACACTTTCAAGATATTACGGTTCGTCCATGATTGACACTCACTGCCACTTGGATGCTGTACCAAGCCCCGAACAAAGCGCCGCCGAACTCGAGTTTTTAATTGCCATTGGCTTTAACCCAGAACGCGCCAAAAGCTGCCTAGCACTCGCTGAAAAAATCCCTAATGTTTATGCCACGGTTGGACTTCACCCAACCGATGCAAATATGTTTTCACCCCAAACTGTGGCAATGCTCGAGCAACTGGCACTGCATAAAAAAGTCGTGGGCATCGGTGAAAGCGGCATGGATTATTATTGGGATGCTGCCACACCAAAAAATCAGGTCTCGAGTCTGGAATGGCAACTGGACTTAGCGCGGCGACTCGAGAAACCAATTGTGATTCACTGCCGAGATAAGGATAACTCGAGGCTTGCCTTTGCTGACTGCGCCGCAATTCTTCGCAATGCCGCTTGGACAAAAGGCATTCTGCATTGTTTTGCTGGCGACACTGAACTGCTCGAGACTGGCTTAGAACTTGGGTTTTATGTGTCTTTTGCGGGCAACCTGACCTATAAAACCGCCCAGAAAATCCGTGATGCGGCTGGTCTCGTGCCAGAAAATCGTTTGCTGATCGAAACCGATGCGCCGTATCTTGCACCGATTCCGTTTCGGGGCAAACCCAACCGCCCCGAGTACGTGCGCCACACCCTCGAGACACTGGCGATTGTCCGCCATCTCGAGTTTACAGAGATTGAAGGCATCACCAGTGCCAATGCTCGAGATGTTTATGGGCTTACTTAAGCATAGGCAGAATCGTGGTCAGTAAAAATGTCTTGGAGTTCGACCAAATTTGCCTTTCTGACTGCTGCTACACGGATTTTAGACGATGCACGAAAAGTGTAATAGGCTTTACTGGAAATCCACTCCCAATGCAAACCTTGGTGTTGATAAAGTTTTTCCCAAGTTAAATTTCGCAATTTTCTGCAAGCCGATATAACACTGATCAAATCTGTTTTCTCGAGTTCAAATAAGGCTTTCTGGAAGCTCGGTTGGTTCATATCAAGTTCAATCATTGGCGTTCTTCTGCATTTTTTAAGGCTCGAGCAAAGAGTTCTTCCATTTCTTCATCTGTGGTGGCTCGAGCAGTTCGCCCAGCAGATTCAGCCAGCGCCGCTTCCATCCGTTTTTCGACTTCAGGTTGATGCCAAAAACGCTCATTGTGTGGAATCACATCAGCCGTTTTAATTTGCCAAACACCAGTTTCGGTTTGTGTGACCAACACATGTTGACCTGCGAATTCTTTGCCTAAATAAATTTGTCCACCAGCCCCGATAGTTTTTACTTGAGATTTCATGGTTTCATTGTGGCACAAATCCTTAAAACTTTCTATAATCGCCCACGCAATTCATCTGGAAAACGCATCGGTGTGGTGGTTAAATGCCTGACACAGACATAAGTAATCAGCGCCTTAAAAATCCCTGCTGTTTGAAATTGCACATCAAAAGATGTATTGCCCCATCTTAAAACCTGAACTTCTAGTTGCAATTCTTCCCCTAGCCGCGCTGGAGCATCCCACTCGAGAATCACTTTTTTAAGCATTACATCCAAACCAAGAGCTTCCAAATCTGCAAGAATCGTGCTGTGCAACCATCTATCCATTGCATCGTCGCAATACGCAAGGTAATTGGCATTAAAAACCACGCCTTGCGGGTCAAGTTCACCATAACGCACTCGGATGTTGTGGGTATAAATCATCAAAGAATTCTACTGCCCCCTGAAAGATAAATACAGTCTTGAAGATGATTTCACCTTTCCTAGTCAATCAAGCCTTACGATAGCATTATGCGTATAATTTTAGGAATTTTGCTTTTGGCGCTCAGTGCCTGTGCTTGGCAACCATCTGGTTATAGTATTTCGGATATTGTGCTGTACGGAATTCAGGAACGCCACACAATTTTTTACAGCAAACTCGAGGCTGGGGCAACACGGGCGCTACAACTCGAGAACAACACCGTCACGCTTGGTGGCACTAGCCCACTCGGGGCATTAGCCATACCGACCGCCTCGAGTGTCAATGGTGCAGCGACCCTTTTAAGCCGTCCAAAGCCCATTCGTGAAATCATTTCGGTGGCAAGCATCCCGCTTACTTCTGACTTGAGTGTTCTAACCAGAGATGCCGTCCAAGCCCTCTATTACTTTGATGGTAAAAAATGGTTCGATGTCGGCAGCCGCGACGACCTGACCCGTGATTCTAAACTGCGGCTCGAGTTACGCGAACGCAACGCCAATCTGCGTGGTGTGGGCAATCTCAGCAATTCCGAAGCTGACGCGCTCCAAGGGTACTTGCAAGAAAAATATAAGCAACCTTTGGCAGTTGCCCTGCTCGAGTACCCAAACATCCCCGATTCGTACCTGAACCTCACACCTCGCCCTGATGGGGTCAACCTGACGGCTTTATACATCCAAGTCGGTTTACCAATAGATTTACTTGGTGGCTTTACCAATACCGAACCATTAGCCCTACGCGCCTTAAATAGTGGTAGCAACGCTGCCTATAACAGTCCGAACGCACTTTTACGATGGGACACCAGCAATTCAAGTTTTGCCAACACATGGAAAATCATGAACGGCAATCAAATCCCCTTGCCAGCCGCCCCAAGTCTCGAGTTTAACCGCAGCAGCGCGATTAGTTTCTTTATGGGTCAACGCCCAACTGGTGGTTACGGCGTAACCATTAGCAATGCCCGAATTGACCGTGGGGTATTAACACTGCGCCTCAATTTAAGCGAACCAGCGCCCGGCAGACTTGTGACCCAAGCCATCACCAGCCCATTTGTCAGTGTGTTGCAAACAGGTGGAGCAAAATTTGAACGGGTCGTGGCGGTCAATAACGCCACCGGCGCGGTTCTAGCGCAACTCGAGCGACCCAGTAACTAAGCCGCCTGATAACCCTTAGCTTGTAGCTTAAACAATTGGGCGTACATCCCACCGCTTTGCAGCAGTTCTTGGTGCGAACCACGCTCGGCAATAATCCCATGCTCGAGAACCACAATCGTATCGGCTAAACGCACGGTACTAAAGCGGTGTGAAATTAAAACCGTCATGCGGTCTTTGGCTTGGGCGCGAAGTGCCTCGATGGTGTCAAATTCGGCTTGGGCATCAAGGGCAGCCGTGGGTTCATCGAAGACCAGCACACTGGCGTTGCGAAAATACAAACGTGATAAGGCGAGGCGTTGCCATTGTCCGCCTGACAATTGTCTGCCCCCTTCAAACATTCGCCCAAGCATCGTGTCATAGCCGCCCGGTAAGTCTTGGACAAATTCGTTTGCGCCACTTTGCAATCCGGCT
>JAYWHB010000289.1:0-4035 GCA_043777915.1 Deinococcales bacterium | reverse complement strand
CACCTTCAGCGCTTTCTAAGGTGTTCTCGAGTTCGGTGACAGCATCGGCGAAGGTGGTTTCTAAAATGCGTTCCTTAAAATGTTGCACCATTGGGCTGAGGGCTTGGCGCACCGATTGCCTGAATCGCTCTAAACTTTCTTCTTGGCTGATGTGGCGTTTGGATTCAAAGACCACAGGTTTGGCAGCAACCCGAGCCAAGGTATCTTTGGCTATCTCGGGCAGTTTACCCAAGTAATGGCTGTCTTTGACAATATAATTGGCTGCCCCTGCTTGGAGGGCTTTGACCGCCAGTTGTGCTTCGCTGCGCCCTGTCACCAAAACGATTGGGATTCCCAAAGGCGTAAGGGCTTCTAAGGCACTTAAACCATCTGAATCAGGCAAGCCGTAATCGAGCATGATTAAATCAAAACCGCCTGTTCTGGCACTCATCAGTCCTGTGGCGGCGGTACTTTGGTGCGCCACCGAAAAACCAGCCCGCTCGAGAAACCGACTAGCGACGAAGGCTTGGTCTGGGTTGTCCTCGATTAAGAGAATTCGCACCATGAGCATACTTTAACCCGCATTTCAAAAAAAGTTTCGTCAAGCGCTGTTTTTCTTGTCAAGAACAACGTAAGCTGCACTTCTATTTGCCGCACTTGAAGTTGCGTAAGGCACAATCTTAGAAAGACCCCAAGGCGTAGAATAAAGGCGTGAAAGCACTTACCCTAAAAGAACTTAAAGCCAGTGGCTACCGTCCTCGCAGCGTCCAACAAGAAGTGCGTGAGAATCTAATCAAAAAACTCCGTGCCAAAGAAACGATTTTTCATGGAGTTATGGGCTATGAAGATACAGTTGTGCCTCAAGTGGTCAATGCGCTCTTGGCACAGCAAAACTTTATTCTGCTTGGGCTTCGTGGACAAGCCAAAAGCCGTATTTTACGCGCTATTACCAATTTACTTGACCCCGAAATTCCATTTATTCTTGGTTCAGAACTGCACGATGACCCAATGAACCCAATCTCGAGCGAAGCCCATAAAATTTTACTTGAACTTGGCGACGAGACCCCAATTGCTTGGATGCCAAGGGAACAACGATACGTTGAAAAACTTGCTACCCCAGATGTGACGGTTGCCGACATGATTGGCGATGTAGACCCGATTAAAGCCGCCCGACTTGGCAAAACAATGGGTGATGAACTCACCATTCATTACGGGCTGTTACCTCGAGCCAACCGAGGGATTTTTGCAGTCAACGAACTGGCTGACCTGTCGCCAAAGGTTCAAGTGGGTTTATTTAACATCATGCAGGAAGGCGATGTGCAAATTAAAGGCTACCCAATTCGGCTCGAGCTAGATGTAATGCTGGTCTTTAGTGCCAACCCGGAAGACTACACGGCTCGAGGCAAAATTGTCACGCCCTTGAAAGACCGTATCGGCTCAGAAATTCGCACCCACTACCCAAATCATGTGCATTTGGGAATGGAAATCACGCAGCAAGAAGCATGGCTTACGGACGGCGGCACAATGCGCTCAGCCATTCCAAGTTACATGGCAGAATTGGCAGAAGAAATTGCCTTTCAAGCCCGAGATGATAACCGCGTGGACAAACAAAGTGGGGTCTCGCAACGCTTACCGATTAGTTTGCTCGAGTTGGTGGCAAGTAATGCCGAACGCCGTGCCATTGTGAGCGGCGAAGAAGCCGTGGCTAGACCCGTGGACATTTACGCTGGTTTACCCGCCATCACTGGTAAGCTCGAACTCGAGTACGAAGGCGAAATGAAAGGCGCAGACAACATCGCCAAAGATATTATTCGTAAAGCGGCTGGCGCGGTGTATAGCCGCAGAATGCCACGCAACAACACCGAAGGCTTAGAAAAGTGGTTTGAAGAGGGTAATACACTCAACATCCCACAACTTGGAAGCTCGAGCAGTGCAATCAAAGAACTCGAGAAAGTGCCAAGCCTGATTAAATTGGCAAGGGAACTGGCAGAGGGCGCGTCCGATGCCCACACGATTGCCGCCGCCGAATTTATTCTCGAGGGCTTATACGGCAAAAAGAAAGTCTCGAGAAGCGAAGAAATGGGCTACAGCGCCCCAGAGCAAGAACAGGTACGCGGACGCGGTAAAGGCTGGAATTAGGAGTAGCATAAAGGCATGAACACGACCCTATCCACACTCAGCTTAGAACAGTACCTCGAGCAAGAAGAGCGTGCCGCAGTTAAGCATGAATATGTGGATGGGCAATTGTATGCCATGGCAGGGGCAACCGAAACCCATAATTTAATCGTGGGGAATATTGTTTTTGAATTAACCCTTGTGGCTCGAGCCAAGAAAACAAAACACTGCCGAATCATGCAAAGCGATATGAAAGTGATGATTGTTGAACCACCAAAAGTTTCTTATTATCCCGATGTGATTGTTATTTGTGATGAAACCGATGATAAAGCACTTTTCAAAACCAAACCTTGTTTTGTGGTTGAAGTGCTATCCGAAAGCACCAAGCGAATTGACTTAACCGAGAAAAAAACCAATTACCAACGTATTGAAAGCCTCAAAGCCTACATGATTGTGCATCAAGACCAAAGACTGGTGGAAATGCACCGTAGGCAGGGGGATGGAACTTGGCAACATGAGCAATATGCAGACGGGGAAATAGAAATACCATGCCCAAGCACCACACTAACCTTAGAACAAATTTACGAAGGCATAGGAGGAGAATAGAATGCAGCAAATGACCCTTCAGCAAGTTATGGATGTAGTACAAACACTACCTCGAGAAGAACAACTGACATTAGTCGATTTGATACAAAATAATAATCGGCATGAAGAATTTGTCCAAGAATGCAACGATGCTTTGAGAGCAATGGAAAAAGACAAGTTTGCAACAAATAGCCTAGCCGAGACCTTAAAGGCATTGCAGCAATAAGGGAAATAATAATAGGAGGAAAACAATGCAAACCGTAACTTTAGACGAAGCACTGGATTTTGTTGAACATTTACCAAGCAAAGACCTCGAGACTTTTGTGGAGGTACTAAAATCTCGTCAGAATGAACATTGGCGCGAAGAAGTACGATTAGCAGCAATTGAAGCCCAAGCTGCTTATGCTCGAGGCGAGTTAAAACCAATGACCATAGAGGAAATTATGAGGGAAGCTCTGAAATGAGAGAGCTTGTTCCAAAAAAACGATTCTTACGAGCTTTACGAAAATTTACCCGTAAACACCCAGAATTTGCGAGTAAAATCCAAGTGGTATTAACTCAACTTAGCCTTGACCCTTTCCAACCTGCACTTGAAACACATGGTTTATCTGGCACACTAGAAGGCTCTTATGCTTGCACAGTAGCCTACGACTTACGCATTATTTTTCAGTTTGAAGCACGAAAACCACCAGAGGCTACTGCTATACTTTTGATAGATATTGGCACACACGACCAAGTTTATAAATAGCCTCGAGCCGATTAGGGGGAGAATAATGCAAATCGTAACTATAGATGAAGCCAAGACGTATGTTCAAAGTTTAACCCAAGAGAGTAAACAAGCATTCTTCCAAGCCCTGATTGAGACTGATGACTGGGAATTGGATACTGTTGATGAAGCAAATTTGGAAAAATTAAGTTATAAAGTTAATCTTGAGAAAAAAACAAGACGATCTCCAGCTTTAACGTCAGACGAACTGCAAAAAGCAATTAAATTATTTGAAGATTTAATTTTCAAGGCTGTAATTTCTTATAAAATCATGCGTGACATACATGAAGATAAGGGTTATAAGAGAGGACATTTTTTATTTTCGGGACAACTTTTATACATATGCAGCCAATCTTTAATAATTGATCTACAAAAAATATTAAATGACGATAAATTAAACCTAAAGAAAATTATCAACGATCTCATAAAGAATGGTCAAGTGTCTATTGAGGGGCTAGAAAAAGAAAAAAATGACTTTTATACAAGACAAAGCAATATTATAAATCGGATCAAAGATCTTAGAAATAAGTATTTTGCTCATGCAGATCCAATCATTTTACAAAAAAATTCTCCAGATATTAAGATTACTT
>JAYWHB010000288.1:0-4038 GCA_043777915.1 Deinococcales bacterium | reverse complement strand
AGTGGTGTGGACGTGATTGGTTTGGTGGCAAAACTTGGAGGAGGTGACAAATGAACAAACCCAAGAAACGCTCTGGCTCGAGATGGTGGTGGGCATTGTTGCTACTGCCCGTGATTGGCGGCGGATTACTTGCCACAGGAATTGTCAAACCGCCCGGTGCTAGTGCTGACCCAACGACCTTGGTTAAAGTCGAGACGGCTACAGCAGACTTAACCACTTTTCGGGTTTCGGTGACAGGACCCGGTTCACTCGAGGCAGTCAGCAGCATGGACATCAAACCCAGTGTCAGTGGAACATTATCCATGATTGTCAAAGAAGGCGCTCGAGTGAACAAAGGGGAGTTAATTGCTCGGCTTGAGACCACCACTTTTAATCGCAATCTCGAGAATGCAAGGCTGCAACTTGAAAAAGCCAGAATTGCCTTGGAAAGCACCAAGTTAAACCAAGCCAATAACCGCAGCAGTCAAAATCAAAGTTTGCAAAATGCACAGAGCCAAATTGATAATGCCAAACTCGATTTATCAGGCGCTCAAAGTAATTATACAAATATGCAGCGTTTGTATAAGGCTGGAGGTGCAAGCCAGAACCAACTTGATGAAACCAGACGCAGCTTAGAAAAAGCCGAAAATAGCCTCGCCACTGCCCGCTTAAGTCTTCAGACCACGCAAAGCACCCAGAATATCAAATCTTCCACCGATACCCAAGACTTACGCAACCAAGAACTTGCCATTCGCCAAGCTGAAATTAGTGTACAGACAAGCCAAACCGACCTAGCAAACAGCAAAATCTATGCGCCTTTTAATGGGATTGTCTCGAGTGTCACAGGGCAAATCGGCGGCAGTGTTGGCGGCTCGAGTATCCTGACCTTAATTGAGGATTCGAGGGTCAAAATCCCTGTACAGGTGGATGAAACCGAAATTGCCAAGGTTAAAGTTGGTCAATCTGCCGAAGTAACCTTAGATGCACTGCCTGACGAAACGTTTAGAGGTAAAGTTACAGCCGTCAGCCCCAAGGCAGTGGTGCAACAGAATATCGCCGTGTTTTATGCAACCGTCACCGTCGAGAACCCAGAATTAAAACTGCGCCCCGGTATGACTTCGGAAGTCGAAATTATTGCCCAAGAATTCCAGAATGTCGTGGTGATTCCAAAACGCGCTGTGCAGACCGTGCGAAACCGTACTTATGTGAACCTTCAAAAACGCGACGGCACAGAAGAACTAACTCGAGTGACGATAGCCGCCGAAGATGGCACAAATGTGGTGATTGATTCTGGGCTTGCGGCTCGAGACCGCGTGATTCTGACCACCAAAGAACGCACCACCAGCACAACCACAACTCAAGGCACACCACCCTCGGGGGGACCATGAACAACATCCTCGAGTTACAAAACGTTATTAAAAGTTATTACTTAGCCGATGAAGAATTCCAAGCCCTTAAGGGTGTGAGTTTAACCGTTCAGCGCGGTGAAATGGTGGCTTTGATGGGACCTTCGGGCAGTGGCAAAACCACGTTGATGCAAATTATTGGGCTGCTCGACGCACCGTCCGAAGGCGCGTACCAACTGCGTGGGCGTGATGTCACGACCCTCAATGAAAATGAACGCTCGAGGGCGAGAAATCTCGATATTGGTTTTGTTTTTCAAGCCTTTTATTTATTAACCCGCCAAAATGTTCTCGAGAATGTTGAAACCCCCATGATTTACGCTGGAATTCCCCCCAAAGAACGCCGTGAACGGGCAATGTGGGCGCTTGAACGGGTTGGGATTGCCGATAAATGGCGCAATTTACCCAGCCAAATTTCTGGCGGTCAAAAACAACGGGTCGCTGTGGCTCGCGCCCTGACCCTCGAGCCAGCCATTTTATTAGCCGACGAACCGACAGGTAACTTGGACAGTAAAACCAGCATTGAAATCATGAGTTTATTCCAAGCCCTGCACCGTGAAGGCAGCACCGTGATTATTGTGACCCACGAACCCGAGATTGGGCAGCACTGTCAGCGTATTGTGCGTCTACGAGACGGTTTACTCGAGTCAGACACCCCCAATCGGCAAATCAGGAAGGCAGCATGAGCCTCGTTCTCGAGCAACCCCGAATTACCGAATTGGTCCCTTCTGGCGGCGGTGGGATGCCGCTCTTTCAAACCGTACAAATTGCGGCTCGAGCGATTATCGGGAATCCGCTTCGCAGCATCCTGACCACTTTGGGTGTAATTATTGGTGTGGCAGCCGTGATTGCCCTGACTAGTCTTGGCAGTGGGGCGACGAGCGGCATTCAAAAACAACTTGAGGGACTTGGCACAAATTTACTGACGGTCTCGAGTGGTTCGGGCGCAAGGGGCAGCGGCTTTGGCTTGGTGCGTGGCGGTGGACAACAAACCATTACGCTAGGTGATGTCAAAGCCCTGCGTGAACAATTCTCGAGCCGAATCAGTGGCATTGCCCCAACAGTGCAACGCAACATCCAAGCCAAAGCGGGTACAAATAATATCCAAGCCACGGTCATTGGTTCATGGTCAGATTATGCCTTGGTACGCAACACCATCCCAGAAAAAGGGGCATTTTTTAGCGAAACCGACAACAACGGACGCAAACGTGTTGCTGTGATTGGCTACCAAGTTGCCACCGATTTACTACTCGAGGTGGGCAGTAAATTTAAGCTCAGTGGCATTACGTTTAATGTCGTCGGTATCCTGCCCGATAAAGGCGACGCGGGTTTTGCCAGTCCCAACACCCAAATTATTGTGCCACTCTCGACTTATTCGCAGCGTCTTGGTAGGCAAAGCAGCACGGCTGATACCGTCTCGAGTGCCTATATTCAAGGCAAAGACAAAAACGACTTAAAACAATTACAAACCGATTTAATAGATGCGATGGCAAAACTGCACAAAAAAGAAGTTCCCGACGATTACGATTTTAATGTCCAAAACCAAGCCGATGCCCTAAGCAGCCTCAACCAAGTCACCACCATCCTGACCCTTTTTTTAGGCGGCGTAGCCGGAATTAGCTTGCTGGTTGGTGGAATCGGCATCATGAACATCATGCTTGTCTCCGTCACCGAACGCACAAGGGAAATCGGTATCAGGAAAGCCCTAGGCGCACGTCCTCGAGACATTCTGACCCAGTTCTTGGTCGAAAGCATTGCTCTTTCAGTTGGCGGGGGCTTACTCGGCGCAGCCATTGGTATTGGGCTGGCGTTGCTGGCTGGCAGCGCCCTAAACATCACCCCAGTGATTGGACTCTCGAGCGTGATTCTAGCCTTTGGCTTCAGTGCCTTCGTTGGTATTTTCTTTGGATACTACCCCGCCTCGAGAGCCGCCAAACTCCAACCTGTGGATGCCTTACGGTACGAATAAAGAAAGTTAAAAGGCAAAAGGCGAAAGGCAAAAGTTAAAACCATTCTCCCTTTCACTCTTCGCCTCCATTCCTTCGCCCTTCCCTTCGCCTTTCGCCTTTCGCCCTTCTTGACCCTTAAAGCGCCACCTGACGGGGCTGGGTCGCTTCGCCTTTTTTAGGAGGTACTTATGAAACGCAACATCGGAATTTTACTCGTCTCGAGTTTCGCTCTTGTCGGACTGGCTTTTGCCCAACAACAACCCCCCACTGGTGGTCAACCCGGAGGTGGACAAGGCAATATACGAGCCGTGATGGAAAAATACCGCCCTTGGTTTGACTTATCCGAAAGCCTAAGTTTGATGCAGGAAGTAGATAAACAAAAAGGACTCGAGTTCACCAAAGCCCAAGTTAAAATTGGATTGCCAACCCTAACCGATTTGAGTAAACGGGCGGCGCTTGCGACTAAAGATGCCACAAAAATCCTCGATACGCTCGAGACCAAATTTGTCAGTGCCAAACAACTGATTTGGATGGATAAAACCCGTTTGGTAAGGGAAGAAGAACGCCGTAAACGCGCCGAAGCCAGACGTTTACAACAACAAGGCACGGGACAAGCCCCAAATGTTGGCGCATTAGCCCAAGGCGCAGCATCTGGCAGACCCGCAGGGGCTGGAGGTTTTGGTGGACGATCTAGCGGGCAGAATGGA
>JAYWHB010000287.1:0-4038 GCA_043777915.1 Deinococcales bacterium | reverse complement strand
GGCAATCATCTCGAGAACTTGGTTAAGCTGTGCGGGTAATGGTTTGCCCGTGAAGCGGCTGGTGATGGGTTTTTGGTACAAGCCTCGAGCTTCGCGTTTTATAGCACCAGCTTTGACCAGACGCGAAAGTACCTGATCGATGTTTGTCCTCGAGCCGTGACCGTGCAAGGACTTCGGGGTGAATACTTGCCCTGCGGCGAGTGTAGCGATGTGTTGTTCGATGGCTTGGCGACTCATGTCGGAAATAATAGCATATTTTTCTGACAAAGCATTGCTGAGATTGAGTTATCAGTTCTGTCACGGCAATGCTTAAATCGACGTTTTAAGGATAGAGACCATCTTGAATGGAAAGTACAAAGCTGGAAAATAGCTCGGAATAAGCAAGCAATAACAGTGAATTAGCAGTTTCGCACGGAAGCTGCTCGAGTTAAACTGAAACGACTGTATCCAAAATGGGTGAATTCAAGTTACGAAGGTACTACCTTAACCCCTAATGGTCTGGACAATACCCGTGGTCAGTGTTGAGGACATGGCAATGCTCGAGGCACTTGAACTCGAGGAAGGACTGGAATGGGATTTAGAAACCACCCGCACCAGTGGGATTCATCCGATTACACCACTTCGTTCGATGCTCGAGGTGATGGGGGTACGAGCCAGTAACCGCATATTTGATGGGCAGCATTGCACCGTGGCTGGGCTGGTGATTTCACGGCAACGACCACAGACCGCCAAGGGCTTTGTATTCCTCTTGCTCGAGGATGAATTCGGGCATGTCCAAGCCATTGCCCACCTAGAGATTTGGCTCGAAATGCGCGAGGTATTACGGGCTAGGGCTTTGCTGGTGACTGGCAAGATTCAAAAGTTACGAGGTTGGAAGACAGTAGTGATTGAAAAAGTCGAGGTTCTCGAGACAGCACAGGTCAGAGAAGCAGAAATGGCATATTTTATGCGCTGAGGATTTGCTCGGGAATTAGTCATACCGCGAAGCGACCACATGGTTTTTATATGAAGCATGGAGCGAAGCGACGAACACGATTTTGACTTGCCCGTGCCGATTACTTCTTGACCATTAAATCCTAACGAAATTTAGCGAGGGAATGCCCTATCGTACTGCACTGCCCACACGCCTTCTTTTACGCCTAAATCCCTTGCTGCTTGATATGCCCAATACGGATTGACCAGTAATGCTCGAGCTAAAAAGATTAAATCGGCTTGGTTTGAGCGCACAATATGCTCGGCTTGTTCGGCATTGGTAATCATTCCAACTGCGCCAGTTGCCAGTCCAATTTCGCGGCGGACTGTAGCTGCAAATTCAACTTGGAAGCCAGCCCCCACAGCAATTTTTGCATCTGGAATACTGCCGCCGCTCGAGCAATCCAGTAAATCCACACCAAGGTCTTTAATAATTTGTGCAAACTGCACGGTATCGGTCAGGGTCCAACCGCCTTCTGCCCAATCGGTGGCTGAAATTCGCACCAAAAGCGGTGAGTCTTTTGGGATGACCAGACGCACCGCTTTGATGATCTCGAGCGGAAAACGCATTCGATTTTCTAAACTCCCGCCGTACTGGTCGGAACGTTGATTTGAAAAAGGCGATAAGAACGAATGCAGCAAGTACCCATGCGCCATGTGCAGTTCAATCACTTCAAAACCAGCTTTTAAGGCTCGAGTGGTCGCATCCACAAAAGCAGTTTTGATGGTCTCGAGTTCGCTTAAGGTAAGGGCTTTAGGTTCAGGGTAACTGCTTGAAAAGGCAATTGCACTGGGCGCGACTGCCTGCCAAGAAAAAGCAGGGTATTCAGAATGCCACGGGCGACTAGAACCTGCTTTTCGTCCAGCATGAGCCAATTGAATACTTGGAACAGCACCATTGGCTTTAATTTTACGGGTGAGTGCTTGCAGTCCTGGCAGATGGTCATCTGACCAAATTCCCAAGTCTTCCGCCGAAATCCGACCTCGAGCTTCAACGGCTGTTGCCTCGACCATCACCATGCCAACACCACCCAAGGCTCTGCTTGGATAATGCAGCAAATGCCAATCTGTGACCAAGCCATCTTGAGCCGAGTATTGGCACATCGGAGACATCACAATCCGATTTTTTAAGGTCAGACTACGCAGGTTAAACGAAGAAAAAAGTAAGCTCATGCGGCATTTGAACATATCAGTGCGGCTTTTACTGGTAAGCAAAACAACGTGGTTTTCGTTATGTAGCTTACGCAGATAGCAAGTTTTACTTGCTTGAAGCTCTGAATGGTTAGCCCGTGCTGGTGGCTTCTTGACCATATACACGCACCTGTCTTGAACCCATACACGCATCTGCCGCTTCTTGACCCTTATAGCAGCACCTAGCGGGCTTCTTGACCACAACCTTCGGGCGTGGTCGCTTGGGTCGCTATGGGTATGGTCGCTCGAGCAGACATAAAAAATGCGCCACATTTAGGCGCTGATAGATTCAATATAACCCCGTATACAGGGTTTGTCAAATTTATGCACTTGAGACCGTCATTTACAGTGTTCTGACCAATTTAGGCAAAATCTACTACCGATTTCTGACCGCTCACTTCTTGACTTCCTCAAAGACTGGCACATCCCCAAGCAAAGGCTCGAGAACTGCGTATCGTCTTTGCCAATGCTCGAGCCGTGCGTGTTCTGATTGACTGGGCATGATGGCTAGATTCTCGGGTGAGTTATCGAGCCTGTTACCGTTTTTGTGATGCACCACTTCTCGAGGCTCGAGAGTACGCCCTAGTTTTTCCTCGGCGGCGAGACGATGTGCATAACGGGGTTTCTGACCGCGTTCTGGGCTGTGGACTCGAGTTCGTTTGTAATGCATAACCTAACTATTCTATACCCATCCCACTGCATTTGTCGTTCAATGGGTTCGATACTTTGCATCCCTGACGACTTCAGAAGCCCCGCCTTTAGGCGTGAGGTAGGTCATGCTGGATTCTCGGATATGATGTTCAACTGCTCGAGAAAATCAAAATGCTTTTTGTTATGCGTGACCAACGGAACATCTAAAGTTAAAGCAGTAGCGGCAATCCAAGCATCATTATTTTCAAGATGTCGTCCTATCGCTTCGGCATTGGCTCGAATCTTTGCCCATGTTGTACAAATGGCATCATTTGGATAAACCACTTTGTACAATCCAATCATCTGTTCGAGACTAGCAACTCGAGCCACGCCCCAGTTGCGTCGAAAAGCACCGAAACGCAGTTCTGCAACGCACTGTGCTGCTGTGAGAAGCACAGAATCACTCAGGTGAGGTTGATACGCGTTCCAAAATGAATGTTTGTTGTGTTGATAACTGATGATGTTTGTGTCTACCAAAACAATCTTCATGACTTTGACGGCTTTTTAATAGCTTTAGGATTCTCTTTTCGCGTCAACCTGTCACGATCAAAGCTATGTTGGTAATCCTTTTGCTTCATGGTTTCCAACTCGAGTAAAAACGCATCGTTTTCGAGTCGCTCTTCGGCAGTCCAATCAGGAATGTGTTGGTTTAATTCTTCCCAACTGATGGGTTTGGCATCTCGTAGTAATTCCTCAAGCAACGCATTTGGTTTGACCTCCCGCTCGAGGACATCTGCCACACTAAAATACTGTCCGGTTAAATGCTCAAGTCCAATCAGAAGTTTATCCAAAGTCTCGAGTTGCACGGCTTGAGAGTTATTATTAACAATGTTATAAATCGTGGTTTTGGTCAAGCCACTGGCTCGAGCCAGTGCCATCGGGGTTTTACCAAAGCGGCGCAATGTTCCCTCGAGTTTCCAATGGGTTTGCATGAGGGTATTGTACCAGAGGTTTAGGAAAAAAGTCTATGGGATTAGACTTATCATCAGTACTGGTTGCTAAAGTATAGAACTGTTCGAGGTCAGCAATTGCTTGTTGGAGTGCTTGAGAGTCAAAGTTGGCGGTAGTATACGGTGCGTCTTACCAATACCATTGTGGCTCTCGAGCATGGCATTATTGCCGAGTCGGGTTCGCATCAAGATTTGGTGCAAAGCAGCCGGATGTACGCGCAATTATTTAAGGTAC
>JAYWHB010000286.1:0-4042 GCA_043777915.1 Deinococcales bacterium | reverse complement strand
CCCCTGTGGTCAAAGACTTGAATCTCGAGGAACATGGACTTGAATACCTCGAGATGGACCCAATTGCTTACGCCCCACTCGAGGGCGGAGGCGGTTTTGGCTTGTACAAAGACTTGGAACGCACCTGTGAGGAAATCGCGGTTTTTAGCCCCAACGATGCCGCCGCCTACCGAAAATTTGTTAAATCTTGGGATGAATTTAGCGGCAAACTCTTTAAGGCATTTCAAAAGTCTCCTACAGCTTGGAACTTAATCTCGAGTTTTGCGGGTCGTAAACCGCCAGAAATAGATTTGCTGCTCGGGGTAATTCGCTCTTATGGGCACTATCTGCGTGGACATTTTGAACATCCGGGGGTGCGCTCGGCACTGGCATGGTTGGCAGCACAGTCGGGTCCCGCACCGCACGAGATTGGCGCAGGTGGATTTTTAATGTGGCACGCCGTGCTGCATAAATTTGGTGCAAAACGGGCGGTTGGCGGCAGTGGCGCACTGACCAAAGCCCTACAAAAGAGCATCGAACACATGGGCGGCGAGGTGCATCTAAACGCCCCTGTCAAAAAAATCGAACTCGAGGGCGGAAAAGCCAAACGCATTATTCTCGAGGACGGGCGAGTATTTGAAGGGAGGGTAATTATTTCTGGGGCGCACGTCCAGACCACGCTTTTAGACTTGGTGGGTGCAGAAAACTTACCCAGTAACCTCGCTTGGAAAACCGAGAATATCCGTGTCGGAAACGGCTTTGGTCTGATTCACCGCTTCTCGAGTTCGACACTGCCCAAATACGCTGGTGCGCCCGAACACGCAACCAATGGAATGCAGCTTTTATGTCCCAGTCTCGAGTATTTAGAACAGGCATTCCGCGATTACGACAATGGTCTGCCCAGTAAGAACCCAGCCGCGCTTGCCATGACTTTTACCAAGCTCGACCCAAGCCTTGCACCCCCAGACAAGCACCTGATTTATCTTTGGGGGCAGTATTACCCCTTTGAACGCTCTGATGGGCGGGTTTGGGACGCGAGCGCCGAAGCCGAAGAAGGCGCAAAACTCGAGGAGGTGCTGTACCGCTACGCGCCCAATATGCGCGGCAGCATCGAAGGACGATTTACCCAGAGTCCGCTCGATTTAGAACGGCGTATAGGACTGCGAAAAGGCAACGTTATGCACCTCGAGATGGGTTTAGACCAAATGTTTAGTCTGCGCCCCTTGCCCGAGTTATCGGGCTATCGCACACCAATACCGGGCTTGTATTTGTGCGGTGCAAGCACCCATCCGGGCGGCGGGGTCTTTGCGGCTTCGGGCAGGGCATCGGCGCTTGTGGCGATGTACGACCTTGAGGGCGGGGCGTTTGGACGTGCCAAAACGTGGATAGAACAAGCCCTACAAAAGTAAGTTAGAAATCCGAACTCGCGCCGCCGCCACTACTTCGACCACCGCCTGAATTGCTGTCAGAACGATTATTCGCTGCATTCGAGGAAAAATTTGAACTCGAGTGCCGAGTGACATCGGATGTAAAGTTGCTTGGGTAAAACCTTGGTCGGTCTGAATGTCGCTCTAAGCGAGGCAGAATAATATCTTGTAAATCTTGGTGCTGACAGTGCGAGCAATGCCGCTCGAGCCGAGTTAAACCTTGCTGTGTCTGTGAAGCTGGAACGATTGGGGTTTTTGTGCCTGATAAGGTCTGGTGCTGACAACTCGGGCAGGTGCTGAAATTTGAAAGCCAAGACTGCCGCCTGATAATTTCGTGGTTGTTACACGTTTGACAATGCCAAATATCGTACTGAACACTGGAAAGGCGTTCCTCGAGTTGCTGAGCGGCACTTAGGTACTCGTCGTCGGCTTGTTCGGATAATTTTTCGAGTACCGTTTGACAGTTAGGGCAGCGTTTTGGGCGACGCAGCGAGTTAAAACCAGCCCAAGCGCCCAGCAGTGTTAATCCAGCCCCAAGCGGCAGCCACGGTGAAAATGGCTGGCTAGGTATGTTTTGGGGTTGGATATTGGGGGTGTAACTCGGGCTTGGGGTCGGTACAGGTTTTGGCTTTATCACAGCCGCGACTGGGCATACTTTGGGCAAGGACTGAATAATTTTTTGCGAACCCAAGACCATTCCAGCCCCATAACGGGCTTCCTTAAAAAGCGGCACAACCTGCTGCTCAAGTATTTGTTTCATCACAGGGTCGTAACAACGCTTAAACCCCGAGCCTAATTCGATGCGTAATTTGCGTTCTTTGATGGCTGTTACAAACAAAACCCCATCGTTACGCGATTTAGTACCGATGCCCCAACGATTAAACAAATTAGTGCTAAACGATTCCCAAGTTGTATTGGGCGTACCTAAATCCTTCCAACTTGGCAGGGTCAGGACAATCAACTCCGCCCCAGTGGAACGCTTAAACCAAGCGATGCTCTCGAGTAATGCCGTCTTGTCACGACTTGGTAAAATACCAGCTAAATCCTGAATACTGCCCGCTTTTTGTGGATAGGCAGCGAGGGCATTTGCGGAAAACAAAACAATCAAAGAAACCAATCCCACCCCGACTCGAGTTCTTATCACAAAACACAATACGCGATTTTTGCCAAAAAAGTTGCAAGCATTGTAAAGCCACCTTGCTAAAAATTTTGCAGTCTCGAGCAGCCAACACCATTTATACTGGTCTGTATGGATACCCATTTTCGAGTCGTTCTGGTCGGTTGTGGCAATATGGCGCACACTTGGGTTGAGTATGCCAAAACACGCGTTGATACTGCCATCGTTGCGGTGGTGGATATTCAGCCTAGTGCTGCCAACGCACTGCTCGAGCGGCATGGGCTAACCTGTTCTACTTTTACCAACCTCAGCCAAGCCTTAAACGCCACCCATGCCAATCTGGTCTTTGATGTGACCATTCCCGAGGCACACGAAGAAGTGGTGCTGACGGCATTAAAATTTGGCTGTGATGTCTTTGGCGAAAAACCACTGGCTGCTTCTTTAGCTGCCGCAAAAAGTATGGTTGGGACTGCCATCAAAACTGGACGAACTTTTGCAATCATGCAGAATCGGCGTTATAACAATCAAATTCGGGCGTATCAAGATTTGATAAAAGTTATTGGCGAAGTTGGTTTTTTGAGTGCCAATTTTTTTATTGCGCCACATTTTGGGGGCTTTCGGGAAGCGATGCAGAGTCCGTTATTGCTCGATATGGCAATTCATACCTTTGATGCCGCCCGTTTTTTATCGGGAGCAGATGCGGTATCGGTGTACTGCCATGAATTTAATCCCAAGGGTTCTTGGTACGCGGGTCATGCCAACGCGATTTGTATTTTTGAAATGTCGGATGGTTCAGTTTTTTCGTACAACGGGTCATGGGCTGCCGAAGGTGCTTTTACTGCTTGGGAAGCCGAATGGCGGGTGGTTGGTTCTCGAGGTACAGCCATTTGGAATGGCATAGCTGCGCCATTTGCCGAAATCGTTAAAAACCCAGAGCAACAAGATTTTATTCGAGACTTCACAACAATAGAAGCGGTTGTACCAAATTTAGCAGAAGGACACCATGCCTGTTTAGAGGAGATGTTCACGGCTGTGCTGAATAACCAAGCCCCACAAACAACTTGTACTGATAACATCAAAAGCCTAAGTATGGTTTTTGCAGCCCTCGAGAGTTCGCGGCTTGGACAAAAGGTGATGCTTTAACCCAATGCGGACTCGAGCCTCAGCAATTGAAACAAAAGTCATCAGCCCGTATGCTGGGCTATGTTAAATCCAACCCAAGCCTTGGCAGTCCAGATGGTCGAGGCTGCCAGCATTACCAACACGCAGGGCGAACGGGATTTCCCAGATGTACTGATGCGCCTGATTGGGCAAGAACACTACTTTCAAACCCATCCAGAATTGCTGTGGTCGCCAAGCATTGCCCACGACCCACACGAGCGGCGCAATGTTTGTGCTTTGGTGCGCGGTTCCGGACGCAAAACCGTGGTCTTGACTGGACATTACGATGTGGTCAGCACTGTTAATTATGGTCCTTTGCAACCTTGGGCGTTTTCTCCCGAGCTACTACAGCAAAAAA
>JAYWHB010000285.1:0-11498 GCA_043777915.1 Deinococcales bacterium | reverse complement strand
AATCGGGGTGTGCAGGATTGCGTTTTTTAAGATATTGCCAATCGCTAAGCGTAGGGCTTCGGGGTCGCCAAACATTGGAGCGCTGGCTAAATCCAACTCGAGGTGCTGCTGTTTTTCTTGTAAAGAAGCCGTTTCGCAAATTTCTAAAGCAAGGTCGGCTAAGTCTAGCTGGCTTTTTTGCGCCGCTTCAGTCTCAGCAAAAGACAGCAAATGCAGCACCAGACGCTTCATCTCGCTTGCCGATTTCTCGAGGCTGCCCAGCGCACGCTGGTACTCGAGTTGGCTGCGCGGCTGTTCTAAGGTCAGTTCAATTCGTGCCAGCAACTTGGTTAAAGGGGTGCGTAATTCGTGTGCCGCCGCCAGTGCAAAGGCTCGTTCGTGCTGCAAGCTCAATTCTAAACGCTCGAGCATGGCGTTGACCGTCGAAGTTAAGCGCACCAGTTCGTCCTGCCCGTGTGGGACTGGTACTCGGGCTTTAGCATCGCCAGACAAGGCAATTTGTTGTGCCAGCGCAGAGACCAGACCAATCGGTCTAAATGCCCGTCCGACCAAGATAGAGCCAGTCGCTAAACCAATCAAGGTTAAAATCGGGATTCCCCAAAGCAACAAACGTTGCACCGACTCGAGCGTGTTTTGGGTGTCGGTCTCGAGCCGAGCCGCTTGCACCCAGTAACCATTATCGGCTTGGAGCATGGCGATGCGGTAGCCAGAACCACTGCGGATGCCATCATAAAAAAGCGGCTGCACAGGGCTGGTGTCCAGTTGTTGACTCTCGAGTGTGGCATCGGTAAACACAGTAAAAAAAGCCTCATCAGCCGATTTATCCAGACCTTTGTTACGCGGCGAAAATTCTGCCTTGCGCCCCGCCTTGTACGGGCGGGCAAAATCTTGGGCTGCTTGCCAGAGCCATTTATCCAGCACTTGATACAAACCTGCTCGAGTTGTCCAAAAAACGGCTGTGCCGATAATAAAACCAATCACCACAATCAGGGCGGTATAAAACAGGGTTAAACGCCAACGCAGACTCACTCAGACCCCAAGCGGTAGCCATGCCCACGCACGGTTTGGATTAAATCAAGGTGCAACTTGCGGCGCAGGCTCGAGACATAGACATCAACAATTTTAGAACTGACGCTCGAGTCGCCAGACCAAATCCGTTCGATTAAATTTTCGCGGCTAAAAATTCTGCCCGTGTTCAGCGCCAAATACTCGAGCAGGGCGTATTCTTTCGGGGTGAGGTGAATGGCTTGTTGCTCTAAAAATACTGCTCTGGTCTCGAGGTGAATGGTAAA
Organism: Deinococcales bacterium; assembly: GCA_043777915.1. Lineage (GTDB taxonomy): Bacteria > Deinococcota > Deinococci > Deinococcales > JAAFIG01 > JAAFIG01. Next base: position 10,206 of record JAYWHB010000285.1, on the reverse strand, counting down.
ACCAAATGGCAACACCAAACGATTGCTCGAGCGCCCACTTGAACGGCGCACCAAAGAGCGCAACCGAGCGCGTAATTCACGGAAATCAAATGGTTTAGCAAGGTAATCATCGCCGCCCAGTTCCAAACCACGCAGTTTAGAAGTCATGTCGGCTCGAGCCGTCAAAAATAATATCGGGGTGTCTACCCCCGCTTGGCGCAGTCGCTGAGCAAGTAAAAAACCAGCATCCGAACCCTCGGGCAGCATCGCATCCAAGACAATCACCGCAAAGGTATCAAGGCTACCAAGCGCAAACCCTTCTTTGGCATGATTGGCGTGTTCGACTCTAAACCCATCCTGAGACAGCCCCTCGAGCAACAAGGCTGCCAGTTCTTGGTCGTCTTCGATCAGCAGCACCCGCATTTTAGGCGCTGACCCGTTCGATAAACCAGTACGCACCCATGACAATCACACCCAAAGAAGCCAAGCGCACCACCCAAACAGCCTGTTGTGGCGAACGCCGACGCAACAATGCCAAAAGTGGCGCAACCAACAAAACAATGCACATCTGCCCAAATTCTACGCCAAAATTAAACGCCAATAATGCCCAAGCTAAGGCTTGTTGCGGTAGCTCGAGTTCGGACAGCACACTGGCAAAACCAAAACCGTGAATCAACCCAAAGCCAAAGGCAAACACAATCCGCAAATCGGTTTTATTTTGACTGAGCAGACTGTGAACCCCAACAAAAACAATACTGGCGGCAATTATCGGCTCGACAACTTCGGCTGGCAAATCCACAATCCGCAGCGTTGCCAAAGCCAAGGTGACGCTGTGCGCCAATGTAAACGCCGAGACAATTTTGAGGAGTTGCAGCAGCGTTCCACCAAGCAGCATCAGGCTGACAATAAACAAAATATGGTCTGGTCCAATGTAAATATGGCGGATACCCTCGAGAAAAAATGTCCACAGCACTTCCCAAATGGGTTGCTGTTTGGTGGTTATGGAAATTTCGGTTTTCTGAGCATCAAAAATAAGTTGTTGCTCGAGCGTATCTTTTTTGTAGACATCCAAAAAAGTTTTGTGCAAGTTGTTGTCTGGAAATAGCTTGACTTTGGCTGAAAATGCCAGACCAATACCTTTCATTTGCCATTTGGCTTGGATTTCTTGACGACTTGGGATTGGCTCGAGTTGAAAATTGTCTATTTTTAATGGTTGACCAAAACTCAGGCGCTTTTGAATCAAACCTAAAATCTGTGGCTCGAGTTTGGCGAGGTCTTGTGGTTTTAACAGTTGGACTGGACTGATGTTGAGTTGCCGCGCTAAATCTTTGGCTGGCATCTCGAGACTGACTTGGCTCACTTCTGTGCCTAGCTCGAGTTTAAGGTGGCTAAACGAAATTTCGTGGGCTTGGGCATAGCCAAAAAAGAACAGTAAAAAAATAAGTATCCTCATGTCTGAGCCGCCTTTGCGCCACGACCTCGAGAAAACCACCACGCCATGCCGCCAAAAATCGGAATCAAACCAAGCCACCACGGGAAAACTCGAGGCAAAGCACTTTCGGCAATGGTGTACGTCACCTCAAAAGTTTGTTGGGTTTGGTCGCGCTTTTGCGAGATAATTTTGACATCTTTGGAATTCACAAAAACATTGGCAAGGTAGGCGCTTTTGACTGGGGCATAGCCGTTTTTGAAGACAAACTGATTTTGACTTGCAGAACTTGGCGCAGCCGCAAAAACCAACTGCACCTGTCCGCCACCCAATTTGATTTGGGCGATTTGGGGGATTTGGCTGGACTCGAGTTGTAACCTTACTGGTTTGTTGTTGACGGTTAAAACCATCTGCTCGAGAACCGACTTGGCAAGGGCTTGAATTTCTGCTTGGTCAATTTTCTGGTCTTGGTTTGGCTCGAGTTTGGCTAAAAAACCTTGCGCCACCAATTCGCCAGCCGTCAGGTCAAGTTCGATTTTAATTTGGCTCGGGCTGATGGTGATGTACGCCGCTTGGGTCAACATATCGGCTGGGTGAGCCACCGCCACAGACAGCAGCCACCCAAGCAGGATAAACACTCGAATCAGTTTCATTTGTAAAGATTGACACCATAGTCGTTGGTCGGGTCGCGGTACATCGAATGAACATGGTTGCTGGCATCTCCGCCCATAGATTGCGGCGAGAACTCGAGAACCAGTGTTGGGGCGCTGACCCGAAAATAGGCGGCGCTGCTGGCGGTTGTCCCACCACTCCAAGCAAAATAGGTATTTGCCAAGTTCGCTTTGATTTCTTTGATTTTTGCGGCTGCGTCTTCGTCGTTCAGTAAACCGACTCGAGTCTCGACCACACCCAGCAGTAATTCTTGTTGGGCAGTGCTTAAACTCAAGGCTTTGACCCCTTCGGGTTGCAGCGTTTTGCCGTCTTTTCCGGGTCCAAGCACCAAGTCAACAAATTGTGCGCCAATAATCGCCTGTTTTTGCTGAGTTGCATTGAGGCTGCTGAGGAGCTTAAAGGCGGCGGTTGGCTCGGCAATAATCGGCTGGACGGTTTTACCATTGAGGGTGTATTTGGTGGGCTGTCCACCTGTTAGGCTAGGGGTAAGAACAATATCTGCGCCAGCCACAGTCGCGTTAATCGCCATATGATGCCCGCCAAATTGTAAAATCCACGGGCTGGTGGTGCTGGGTGTACCCAAAAACGAAACATAGTATTCGGCGCGTCCAAAAATCAGGTTGCCACCATTGCTGCTGTTTTTGAGGGCTTCGTCGCCGTCAATCACTTGGATGATTTGCTCGTAACCTTTTTTGCTCAATACGCTTTGTAATAAGCCAAAAAGTGCGGTTTGTTGAGCGCTGCTCAGTTCGCCAAGCTTGACCCCATTGCGCTGAAAAATACCGGTTGGCAAATTTGACCACTGGGTTTTTTGTTTGCTGTCTGACCACTCAAATTGCACTTTCTTTTGCTGGGCAGCACTGAGCGTTTTGATAAATGCCTCGGCAGCCGCCACCACTTTTTGGGTCGTGGCATCGGCGGCGGTTTTGACGCTTGGGGACAGCGAATAGGCTTGAATGCTCGAGATTCCAACGGTTAGTAATGCGCCCGTTAGTGCTAAACCAGCTAATAAAATTTTCTTTTTCATAGGTACTCCTTGCCGATACTGTAATACCTCTTGGTAAACATTTGGTAAAGACCAGCCTTTCGCCCTGTGGCTCGAGTTCTATAATCTATTCATGACCACCATCAGCATCCTTGGCAGCACTGGCAGCATCGGCACACAAACCCTTGAGGTCGCCCGTTGGCGTGGCTGGCGTGTGGCTGGATTAGCGGCTGGAAAAAACCTCGAGTTGGCAGTGAGGCAAGCCCTCGAGTTTAAGCCAGAAATGTTAAGCGTAGACCCAAGTATTTTAGCCGAGGCTCGAGCCGCCTTGCCCCAAACCAAAGTGGTCTCTGACCCTCGAGAAATTGCGGTTTTACAAGCTGATGTCGTGGTTGGTGCAATCCCCGGACTGGCTGGGCTGTCACCAACCAGAGCCGCACTCGAGGCTGGGCGGCATGTGGCGCTTGCCAATAAAGAAGCGATGGTCTGCGGCGGCAAGCTGATGTGGCAAATTGCACGGGCAAGCGGCGCAAAAATTACGCCGATGGACAGCGAACACAGTGCGCTTTACCAGTGCCTTGTCGGTGAACGGATACAGGATGTCGCCGAACTGATTTTAACCGCCAGTGGTGGACCGTTCCGCGATGCCCCTGAAGATTTAAGCAGCATTACCCCCGAAATGGCGCTCAAGCACCCCAACTGGGTGATGGGCGCAAAAGTCACGATAGACTCGAGTACCCTGATGAACAAAGGGCTAGAAGTTCTCGAGGCACATTATTTATACGATTTTCCGCTCGAGCAAATTAAAGTGCTGATTCAACCGGGTAGCATCATTCACAGCTTGGTGCGCTTTAAGGATAACCAAATTAAAGCCCAACTTGGTGTGCCAGACATGCGCCTCCCAATTCAGTATTCGATTTTAACCGCGCTCGAGACTTTGAGGGTTGAATTTCCGGGTGCAGAACGCCCCAGCACACCGCTCGAGCCGCTAAATTTAATTGGCAATTTAGAACTACGCGCCGTGAATTTCGAGCGCTTTCCATGTTTAGGTCTTGCATACGAAGCGGGCAGACTTGGCGGGGTTGCGCCAGTTGCCTTAAATGCCGCTGATGAAATTGCAGTACAAGCCTTTCTCGAGCATCGCCTGAGTTATTTGGGGATTCCAAAACTCATCGAAAAAGTTTTGTCCGAAGCGCCCAAAACCGATTTGACTTGGACGAGTATTAAAGCAACCGACACTTGGGCGCGGACTCGAGCCGTGGAACTGATCAAACAGGCTTAGGTACAAAAACATGCTATCATTATGCTATGAGCGAAAAAATTCAGGGTGTCTTGCTGTTTCAATTTACGGCTTCATTGCAAATGCTGGAGAATGCCATTCGTGCTTGCCCAGATAAAGTTTGGGGCAGTAAAATCAGTTACTACGAATTTTGGTATTACGCCTATCACACGATTTTCTGGACTGATTTTTACCTTTCAAACATACCAGAAGAAGAATTTACCCCACCCGTGCCATTTACTTTGGGTGAATTTGAAGCCGATGTTTTACCGCCGCGAGTCTACACACAAACCGAATTACTCGAGTACCTCGAGTTTGTAAAAACCAAGTGCAGCACCCATATCTCGAGCCTAAGCAATGAAAACATGATGCAGCACCTGAAAATTGGACGACGAGAGTACAGTTTGCTCGAGTGGGTCTTGTACAACATGCGGCATGTGCAACACCATGCGGCACAACTGAATTTATTGTTGCGTCAAGGCACAGATGCTGCGCCGCCAAATTGGGTCTCGAGGGGATCGTAATTTAGCGATTATCACCATCACCAGAAATTTTGCCGCGTTCTAACCTCGAGAAGAGCTTTTTTATATTGGCGGCTGCAACTTCTTCAAGGGTCAGGTCTAACTCGGTGCAGAGTTGGGTTAAGTACCACAACACATCGCCAAGTTCGCCCTTTAAGGCTTGACGGTCTGGCTCGGAAATAATGCCATTTTTGTCCCTGAAAATCTTTTTGATTTTGCCGGCAAATTCGCCAGCTTCATTGACCAAACCCAGTGTCGGATAAGCAATACTGTGGTTGCACTCAACCGCCTGAGCAGTTTTTCGTGATTCGCTTTGATAAGTGGCAAAATCCATAAGTTCATTCTATAGTAAGGCATGGCAACACGATATTCTCGAGGCACAAGCCGTGCTGAATTTCTCGAGCATTGGTTTTTTGTTGCCTCTAGCGGTGTTGTACGAAAATTTACCTACGGCTGAACAACTCGAGTAAACGTTGCACTTGCTAAATCGAGTTTTGCATTGTACATTCTTTCGTAACCTTAAAATCTGTCCAGAGAGACAGAAGGTTGTGTCCCGAGAGGCACAAAAGGAGGAAAGAATGAATACTTTTTCGGCAGCCACGCTTGTCTCGAGTGCGGCGTTTTTCTTGACCATAAACATGCACCTTCTTACTCGAAAGATAGCACCTCACGGGCTACTCGCGCTGACGGGCATGGTCGCTTTTTTAGACTGGGAGGAACATGAAAAACGCTGAATTCAAAGCCAGACTACTCGAACCAGACGATATTCGTAGGGCGATTACCCGCATTGCCCATGAGATTATTGAACGCAACAAAGGCGCTCAGAACTTAGCCATCGTTGGGGTGCATACCCGAGGTATTCCACTTGCTGCCCGCATTGCCCAGAAAATTGTTGAACTCGAGGGTGTCCAAGTGCCGAACGGCAAGCTCGACATCACCTTGTACCGCGATGATTTGTCCGAAGTTGGTTTGCAACCAATTGTGCGTCAGACCGAAGTGCCTTTTGACATCTCGAGCCGAAGAATTGTGATGGTAGATGATGTTTTTTACACAGGTCGCACTGCTCGGGCGGGACTCGATGCCCTGATTGACCTTGGTCGCCCCTCGAGTATTCAGTTGGCAGTGCTGATAGACCGAGGACACCGTGAACTGCCTATTCGTGCCGATTATGTCGGTAAGAATATCCCCACCAGCCGCCAAGAAATTGTTAAGGTTAAACTTTTAGAAACCGATAACGAAGATGCGGTTGAACTCTACGAATTACGCGGCGAGGTCAAAGGGTGAGCCGCGTAAAGGCGAAAGGCAAAAGGCAAAAGGCAAAGGAGTTAGAGGCTTTTGCCTTTTGCCCTTTGCCCTTTGCCTGCTCCGAAGGAGCAATCCTATGAAGCATCTGCTTGATTTTCAGGCGTGGTCGAAGGGAAGTTTAGAAAATATTCTCGAGACCACCAAGGTGATGGCGGATGTGCTTGAGCGTCCGGTTAAAAAAGTTCCAGCTTTGCAGGGTTTTACAGTCTGTAATGTGTTTTTTGAGAATTCAACACGGACTCGTTTAAGTTTTGAATTGGCGGCGCGACGGATGAGTGCCGATGTGCTGACTTTTACCAGTGCCACCTCGAGTACCGCCAAGGGCGAAAGTTTACAAGATACGATTGCGACTTTAGAACAGATGAAAATAGATTGTTTTATTGTGCGCCATGAAGCCAGTGGCGCGGCGCACAGTGTCAACAAATTTAGTAAAGCCAAAGTGATTAACGCAGGCGACGGTCGTCGAGCGCATCCGACCCAAGCGCTGCTTGATGCCTATACCTTATGGCAGCGTTTTGGCAGTCTCGAGGGCTTAGAAGTGGCGATTATCGGCGATGTGCGTCACTCGAGGGTGGCGCGAAGCAACGCCGAACTTCTGCCTAAACTTGGGGCAAAGGTGCGCTTGTGCGCCCCAGCGACACTGCTGCCGCGTGAACTCGAGGCAGATGGTGTAACGCTAACCACCAATCTCGAGGAAGCGGTTTCTGGCGCTTCGGCTGTCATGGCTTTGCGCTTACAACTTGAACGGATGAAATCTGGTTATATTCCGAGTTTAGAAGAATACCGCAGCAGTTACCAAGTGAACAGCAAAACCATGCGTTTAGCTCGGGAAAATGCGGTGGTGATGCACCCGGGTCCAATGAACCGCGACCTTGAAATCGAAGGAGAACTGGCGGACTCGAGCCAAAGTCTGATTCTCGAGCAGGTCAAAAATGGCGTGCCAGTGCGAATGGCGGTTTTGTATCATTTGTTGGTGGGTAAGGGTTGAAAGCAAGGATTGTGCATTAAGGGCTGCATTTAGTTCTCGTAGGGGCGAACCTCGTGTTCGCCCAGCCACATAAGGTGGGGATTATGAAAATTGAAATTAACAAGGCACTTTTGGCAGACGGTTCTTCTCGAGATATTCTGGTCGAAAATGGTTTAATTGTATCAAACTTATCGGGTCTTGCAGATGTCAGCATTGATGGCTCGAGGTACTTGGTGACACCAGCCTTAATAGACCCGCATGTGCATTTACGTGTACCGGGGCAAGAGGAAAAAGAAAGCCTCGAGTCTGGGTTAAGTGCAGCCGTGGCGGGTGGTTTTGGCAGTATTGTCTGTATGCCCAATACCAGTCCAGCCGTGGACGAGCCAGAATTGGTACAGAAACTAATACGGGATGCCGAAGGCTTGGGTTTGGCACGGTTATTTCCAAGTGCGGCACTGACCAAAGGGCGCTTAGGGCAGCATTTGACCGATGCGATTGCGCTCAAAAAAGCGGGCGCAGTGATGCTGACCGATGATGGTGGCACAAACGAAGATGCGGGGGTGTTGCGGCGCGGTCTCGAGTACGCCCATGCACAGGGCTTGGTGATTAGTGTTCATGCCGAGGATGCCAGTTTGCGTGGCGATGGGGTGATGAACGAAGGGCGTACCTCGGAACGTTTGGGCTTACCGGGTAATCCTGTGGCAGCCGAAGCAGCGCGGATTGCTCGAGACTTAGAGATTTGTGCTTTGACTGGCGCAAGACTGCACATTCAGCATTTGTCTAGCGCTCGAGGTTTGGCACTGGTGCGTGAAGCCAAAACTCGGGGTTTGAAGGTGACTTGCGAAGTTGCGCCGCATCATTTGACCCTGACCGATACGCTGCTCGAGTCTGAGCGTTTTTACTGCGATCCAGTCCTAAAAGTTGCCCCACCGCTTCGGGCTGAATCCGACTGCCTTGCACTGCTTGAGGGTTTACGCGATGGCACGGTGGATTGTATTGGCACAGACCATGCACCGCACACGATGGCGGAAAAACAACACGATATGCTGACCGCGCCGTTTGGCATTGCCAATATCGAAATCACTTTTCCGCTTTTATACACACGGTTTGTCGAAACAGGCAAGCTCGAATTAACCCGTTTGCTTGAGTTAATGACAACAGGTGTGACGAAGGTTTTGGCTTGGCAAACCCCCAGTCTCGAGGTTGGCAGCGTGGCGGACATTGCAGTTTTTGATTTGAACAGCACCAAAGCGGTGACTAGCAAAACCTTTAAGTCCAAAGCCCGTTTTGATAGCCCGTGGCAAGCCGAAGCCCTGCGCGGTTGGGCGGTTTGTACGATTGTGCGTGGGGAAATTGTTTTCGATGGACGTTAAGAACACAACACGGTATGCTTTTGTCTATGACTCCTCGAGACCTCTCGAGATTACCCGACCCACCACGCCATGCACCAAGGCGCGACTGGGTTAAGAATTTTTTGTACGCCAGCCATGGCATTGCCTATGCGTGGCGCACTGAACGCAATTTTAGACTCGAGGCGTATATCTCGGGTCTGGTGATTGTGGTGGCACTATTTTTTGGTCTAAACCTTGTCCCTGTACTTTTATGTTGCGCCTTGGTGATGAGCTTGGAGTTACTGAACACCGCCCTTGAAGCGATTGTGGATTTGGTTTCGCCGACCTATCATCCCTTGGCTAAAATTGCTAAGGATGTCGCGGCTGGGGCGGTGCTGCTCTCGAGCGCTATGAGTTTACTGATTGGCTTGTATTTATTTATTCCTGTGATTATTTCCCGAGTCTCGAGTCCCTAGCTTGGTAGGCGCGTAAAGCCCGCAAAAAATCTATGCGCCGAAAATCGGGCCAATTGGCTTCGCAAAAGTAATACTCCGAATAAGCACTTTGCCAGAGCATAAATCCACCCAAGCGAATTTCGCCACTGGTGCGAATAATGAAGTCTGGATCAGGTAAATCGGCAGTGTATAAATGCTGACCAATGGCTTCTGGCTCGAGGCTGGCAGCGATATTTGTGGGGGTCTGGTCGGCTTTAGAAATCAAGAGTTTTTTGACCGCATCCACAATTTCTTCGCGTCCACCGTAGCCCACTGCAATGTTTAGGGTCATGCCGTCGTAATGAGCAGTGGCGGTCTCGAGGTCACGCAGACTGGCAAGCACATCTTCGGGGAATAGGTCGTGTCTGCCAATTGCCCTAACCCGTACCCGATTGCCATGAATTCGCGGGTCAACTGCCAAGTTACGCGCCTCACGTTCAAAAAGCTGCATTAGGTGTTGCACTTCGTCCTTGCCGCGTTTGGTAAAATTATCGGTACTGAGAACCCAAATGGTGGCGGCTGGAATCCCAAGGTCTAAGCACCAGCCCAGAACCTCATGGGCTTTATCCACCCCAAATTCGTAGCCAGCCGAACCATCTAAACCAAGGGCTTTGGCAAAACGACGGTTGCCGTCCAGAATCAGCCCAATGTGCTTAGGCATGGTTTGGCTTCGCACCACCGTCTCGAGACGCTGCTGATACAAAGCATAAAGCGGTTGCAGTAAGCCCCGAGCAACACGGATGACTTGGGAACGCCAACTGGGAGCGGCTTGGGGTACTTGGGTCATTGAGTCCAGTCTAACCTGCGTTTGGGGGGTTGTGAACATGGGAGCAGCGTATAGAACTTTAGATGAGGGGGTTTTCATGTGTAAGAGGCTATGGGCTATGAGTCTTGAGCTTTGAGTTTTTAATGCACATAGCTTAAACCCCACTATCTTCTTGCTGTTCCACCAAACAAGGCACTTAATGGAAAAGCAAAGGCTTGCAATCCAGGCACTTCAAGACTTGGCGAACCCGTAATTTGGAAATCAAAATTCCCTCCTAGAATAGCTGCCCCCGCCGAGATTGGGTCTATTTGAAAACGGGTGTAAATTACGCCCTTGCCACTGGCTGGCACAGCCCCACCCGCTTCGGCTTTGGCGAGGATTCTTCCGCCTACAGTTAAGTTTAGTGGAGCAACCAGACGATAGCCTATTGGGGCTGGGTTGGTGACTTCAAAACCAAGGTCAAGAACAGCCCCGCCAA